>CALXRX010000032.1 GCA_944390975.1 uncultured Clostridia bacterium
TTTCAGGTGTTGTTAGCATATGCTTCCTCCACTAATCTTTTACAATTATACTTTCACCAGTCATTTCTTCTGGTTTTTCTAATCCCATTATATCTAACATTGTTGGTGCAAGATCTGCTAATTTTCCTGGTTTTAGTTTTATATCTCCCATACCAACTAGAATTAATGGAACAGGATTTGTTGTATGAGCTGTATGTGGTTCTCCTGTTTTATAATCTATCATTTGTTCTGCATTTCCATGATCTGCAGTTATTAATAATACTCCTTTTTTGTTTTCAACTTCTTCTACCACTTTTCCTACACATTCATCTATTGTTTCAATTGCTTTTACTGCGGCATCCAAATTTCCTGTGTGACCAACCATATCTGGATTTGCATAATTTAATATAATAGCATTATATTTTTCTGATTTTATTGCTTCTAATACTTTATCTGTAACTTCATATGCACTCATTTCTGGTTTTAAATCATATGTTTCAACTTTTGGAGAAGGTACTAAAATTCTTTCTTCTCCCTTATATTGCTTTTCTTCTCCTCCATTAAAGAAAAATGTAACATGTGCATATTTTTCAGTTTCTGCAATTCTTAATTGTGTTAATCCTAAATTACTTATATATTCACCAAAAGTATTTTTCAAACTTGTAGGTTTAAATGCTACTTTTACATTTGGCATTGTTTCATCATAGTTAGTCATGCACACAAAATATAAGTTTAATTTTTTTGTTTCAAACCCATCAAATTTATCATCTACTAATGCTCTTGTAATTTCTCTTGCTCTATCTGGTCTAAAGTTGAAGAAAATAACTGAATCGTTTTCATTAATTGTTGCTATTGGTGTTTCACCATTACAAATTAGTGTTGGCTCTACAAATTCATCAAAAATTTCTTTTTGATAAGATGCCTCTATTGCTGCTATTGCTGTTTGCGCTTTTTCTCCAACACCATTTACTAAAGCATCATAAGCTTTTTTTACTCTTTCCCATCTTTTATCTCTATCCATTGCATAAAATCTACCTGTAATGCTTGCTATTTTACCTATTTCTTTTTCTTTCATTTTTTCTTCTAGTTTTGTAATATATCCTTCTGCTGATGCAGGTGGGGTATCTCTACCATCTAAGAAACAATGTACATATACGTTTTCTATTCCTTTTCTTTTAGCAAGTTCTAATAAAGCATATAAATGACGTATATGGCTATGCACACCTCCATCTGATAATAATCCCATTATGTGTAAGTTTGAATTATTTTTCTTACAATTTTCTGCAACTTCGTTAAATTCAGGTATGCTAAAGAAATCGCCTTCTTCAATAGATTTTGTTATTCTTGTTAATTCTTGATATACAATTCTTCCTGCTCCAATATTTGTATGTCCTACTTCTGAATTTCCCATTTGTCCCTCTGGTAATCCTACATTTAATCCACTTGTATATATATCTGTAGTTGGACACATTTTCATTAATTTATCTATATTAGGTGTACTTGCAATTTTAACTGCATTTCCTTTTTCATTATCATTTTCACCAAACCCATCTAATATCATAAGCATTGTTAATTTGTTTTCCATAAATTCATTACCTTCCTTTTATTTTTTCTTTGTATCCTTATTTCGTTTTTTGTTTCATTTGTTTTTGCAATAATATTATTTCTTTTGTATTTTATAAATCTTTGGTAATGTATATAATCTAGTAATTTACTATTTTAGCAAATTCATCTGGCTTTAAACTTGCTCCTCCAACTAATCCTCCATCTATGTCTGAGGTAGTAAATAATTCTTTTGCATTAGAAGCTTTTACACTTCCACCATATTGAATTATAACTCTATTTGCTACATTTTGTCCATATATTTTACAAATTTCTTCTCTAATCGACTTTATACTATTGTTTGCATCATCAGATGTAGCTGTTTTTCCTGTACCTATTGCCCAAATTGGCTCATATGCAATAATTGTATTTTCAACTTGCTCCTTTGTTAAACCTTCTAAAGCTAATTTTGTTTGTTTTGTTATAACTTCTTGTGTTAAGCCTTCTTCTTTTTGTTCCAAGGTTTCACCAACACATACTATTGGTTTTAATTCATTTTTTAAGGCTGATTTTATTTTTTTGTTTACTGTTTCATCTGTTTCTGCAAAATATTGTCTTCTTTCTGAATGCCCTATAATAACATACTCTACACCTATTGACTTTAACATACTTCCTGAAATTTCTCCTGTATATGCACCCGCATCTTCAAAATGCATATTTTGTGCACCTATTTTTATATTACTTCCTTTAGAATTCTTTACTAAACATTTTAAATCAATAAATGGAGCACAAATTATTACTTCATTTTCAGTATTTTCTACAAGTGGTTTTAATTCTTCTAAATATTTTTTTGCTTCTTCAGGATTTTTATTCATTTTCCAGTTTCCAGCAATTACTTTTTTTCTCATGTTCTGACCTCCTAAATTTTTTATTTATTTTCTAAACACTCAATTCCTGGCAATTTCTTTCCTTCTAAAAATTCAAGACTTGCTCCTCCTCCTGTTGAAATATGTGTCATTTTATCTGATAATCCAGCTTTTTCAATTGCTGCTGCTGAATCTCCTCCTCCTATAATTGTAATTGCATCAATTTCAGCCAATGCTTTTGCTATTTCATTTGTTCCTGTTGCAAATTGATCTATTTCAAATAAGCCTAATGGTCCATTCCATACTATTGTTTTTGCTGTTTTTAATTCCTTCTTATATAATTCTATTGTTTCTTCTCCAATATCAAATCCTTCCCAACCGTCTGGAATTTCAGTATATTTAACTGTTTTACTTTCAGTATCTTTATCTGGCGTTTTTCCAATCTTTGTGTCAATTGGTAACATGAATTTAACGCCTTTTTGTTTAGCTTTTTCCATTATTTCTAATGCTAAATCTAGTTTGTCTAATTCACATATAGAATCTCCTACATTGTATCCTTGTGCTTTAAAGAAAGTATATGCCATTGCTCCACCAATTATTAATGTATCTACTTTTTCTAGTAATGCCATAATAACTCCTATTTTATCTGAAACTTTCTTTCCTCCAAGTATTGCAACAAAAGGTCTTGCAGGATTTTCCAATGCATTTCCCATAAAATCTAATTCTTTTTCAATTAAAAAGCCACTAACAGCTGGTAAATAATCAGCAACGCCTGCTGTTGAAGCGTGTGCTCTATGTGATGTTCCAAAAGCATCATTTACATATATTTGTGCTAAGTCTGCTAATTGTTTTGCAAATTCTGGATCATTTTTTTCTTCTCTTGCGTCAAATCTAACGTTTTCTAACAATATTACTTCTCCATTTTTCATTTCAGATACTAATTTTTTTGCATTTTCTCCTACAATATCTGTAGCTAATTTTACTTCTATGTTTAATTGTTTTGAAAGTTCTTTTGCTACAGGTGCTAAAGAGAATTCTTTTTTTACTTCTCCTTTTGGTCTTCCTAAATGAGAACAAAGTATTACTTTTGCTCCTTTTTCTAATAAATATTTAATGGTTGGTAAAGATGATACTATTCTTCTGTTATCTGTTATATTTCCAGATTCATCTTGTGGAACATTAAAATCACATCTTACCAATACTTTTTTTCCCTCTACATTAATATCTCTAACTGTTTTTTTATTCATAAAAATCCCTCCATTTTAAGAAGTAACTCTTCTTTATTTATTGTATATTATATCCTATTTTTTCTTATGCGATACCATTGTATAACAAAAAAGAATACTTTTCAAGTATTCTTTTTTAATAAATATTTATAATAAATTTTTCTATTTTGTAGCTATATATCTAGCAAGATCTATTAATTTATTTGAATAGCCCCATTCATTATCATACCATGCTACTAGTTTTACAAATGTATCTGTTAGCCCTATTCCTGCTGTAGCATCAAATATTGATGTATGTGCATCACTAACAAAGTCTGTTGAAACAACTGGATCTTCTACATATTCAATAATTCCTTTAAATTCATTTTCTGAAGCTTTTTTCATCGCGTTACATATTTCTTCATATGTTGCTGGTTTTTCCAAATTACATGTTAAGTCTACTACAGAAACATCTACTGTTGGCACTCTAAATGCCATACCTGTTAATTTTCCATCTAATTCTGGTATAACTTTTCCAACTGCTTTTGCTGCACCTGTTGAAGATGGAATAATGTTTGCTGCTGCTGCACGTCCACCTCTCCAGTCTTTTTTAGATGCTCCATCTACTGTTTTTTGTGTTGCTGTTGTTGCGTGTACTGTTGTCATAAGTCCATCTTTAATTCCAAAATTATCGTTAATTACTTTAGCAAGTGGTGCTAAACAGTTTGTTGTGCAAGAAGCATTTGAAATGATATTCATGCTTGGATCATATTTATCATTATTAACTCCCATAACAAACATTGGAGCATCTTTTGAAGGTGCACTTATAATTACTTTTTTAGCTCCTGCATCTAGATGAGCTTGAGCTTTTTCCATTGTTGTGAATACTCCTGAACATTCTAATACATAATCTACTCCATCTGCTCCCCATGGAATATTTTTTGGATCCATTTCATTATATACTTTAATTTCTTTTCCATTTACTATTAATTTTCCATTTTCTTCTTTTACTTCTCCATCGAATTTTCCATGTACTGAATCATATTTTACCATATAAGCCATATAGTCTGCAGTAATAAAAGGATCATTAATTGCTACTATCTCTACATCTCCTTTTCTTAGTGCTGCTTTAAATGTTAAACTTCCTATTCTACCAAATCCATTGATTCCTATTCTAATTGACATTTTAAATTCCTCCAATCCCGATACTTTTTGTATCATAATATTTTATCCTTTTTTAAGAACATATTCATTCTATCTCAAAAAAGAATACTTTTCAAGTATTCTTTTTAAGTTTTTATATATTTTTAGTTACAGTTCAGATTATTTTACTTTTTCAAATTTGATAGTTAATTGTATATAAATATTGAAGAACGATGGGGAGCCATAAGTGGGGACCAATAGAAACTGTTAAAATGTGCAAACATTTTATACAGTTTCATTGGGGAATGGCGACTGTTCAAAATATTTATATACAATTAACTATCAATTAAGTACTTATAGTCTGAACTTTAACCATTTTTACTAATAAAATATATCTTGTTTTTTTATCCAAAAATTCCTCTTTTCTTTACTGGAGGTTGTTCATTCATTGTTTTAGCAAGTTGAACTAGTAACTCTCTTTGTTCTTTTGATAATCTTTTTGGAGTTTGTATTTCTACAGTAAATATTAAATCACCTTCATAATTTCTATTAACTGCTTTAAATCCTTTTCCTTTTATCCTAAATCTTGTTCCTGTTTGAGTTCCTTCTGGAATTTTAAACATAACACTCGTTCCATCTACCATTGGTATTTTTAGTTCTGCTCCTAACGTTGCTTGTGTAAAAGTAATAGGAACATCGCACAAAACATTGTAATCCTGCCTTGTAAATACATTATGCCTTTTAATATGTACTGTTATATATAAATCTCCCTTTGGACCTCCTTTTGTTCCTGGAGCTCCTTCTCCTCTTAAAACAACTGTCTGGTTTTCATCTATTCCTGCTGGAATTTTCACCTTAATTCTTGCTTGTTTTCTTACAGTTCCTTTTCCTCTACATGTATCACATGGTTCTTTTATTACTTTTCCTTCCCCATGACATGTTGGACATGTTCTAGTAGTTTGCATTTGTCCTAATATTGTTGTTTGCATTTGTTTTATTTGACCACTTCCTCCACACATAGAACATGTTTCCACTTTACTTCCTGGTCTTGCTCCACTACCTTTACATGTATCACATGTATCATCTCTATTTATTACAATTTCTTTTTCTACTCCTAAGAAAGATTCTTCAAATGTAATTTCCATATTATATCTTAAATCTGCACCTTTTGTTGGACCATTATTTTGTCTACTAGATGTCCTGCCTCCAAATCCTCCTCCAAAGAAAGATGAGAATATGTCTCCTAAATCTCCCATATCAAATCCATCAAACCCAGAGGTAGAATAAGAGTAATATCCTCCTTGATTTCCTCCTCCAAATCCTTGTGGACCATTATGGCCAAATTGGTCATACATTCGTCTTTTTTGTGGATCTGATAAATTTTCATATGCTTCATTTACTTCTTTAAATTTAGCTTCTGCTTCTTTTTTATTATCTGGGTTTGCATCTGGATGATATTTTTTAGCAAGTTTTCTATAAGCTTTTTTTAATTCGTCATCACTTGCATTTTTATCTACTCCTAAAACCTCGTAATAATCTCTTTTTTGTTCTGCCATTTTAACCTCCGATTGGAGATTAGAAACAAGAAGTTAGAAGTTCGAATTTTAAAATAACTATATTCTAAAAATCAATTTTATACCTCTAACTTCTAATGTCTAACTCTCTTATTTCTAATTATTTATTTTCTCCATCTTCTTCAACTTTATAATCTGCATCATATACATTTCCATTGTCTGCTGTTCCTTCTTGGTTTGCTCCAGCTGCTTGATTTGGATCTGCTTCTTGTGCTCCTGCATTTGGATTAGCTTGTTTATATAGTTTTTCAGATACTTCATAAAAAGCTTGTGTTAATTTTTCTGTTGCTTCTTTTATTTTATCTACATCAGTTCCTTCTAATGCTTTCTTTACATTATCAATTTCTGTTTCTACTTTTGCTTTTTCTTCACCTGAAACTTTGTCTCCTAAATCTTTTAATGTCTTTTCACTATTATATATTAAGCTTTCAGCATTATTTCTAGCTTCAATTTCTTCTTTTTTCTTTTTATCTTCGCTTGCATGAGCTTCTGCATCTTTTACAGCTTTTTCAATATCTTCATCAGATAAATTTGTGCTTGCAGTAATTGAAACATCTTGGCTATTTCCTGTTGCCATATCTTTTGCAGATACATGTACAATACCATTTGCATCAATATCAAATGTAACTTCAATTTGTGGTACACCACGTGGTGCTGCTGGTATTCCTGTTAGTTGGAATCTTCCTAATGTTTTATTGTATGCTGCCATTTCACGTTCACCTTGTAACACATGTACTTCAACACTTGTTTGACCATCAGCTGCTGTTGAGAATATTTGTGATTTTTTAGTAGGGATTGTTGTATTTCTTTCAATTAATTTTGTAAATACACCACCATATGTTTCAATACCTAATGATAATGGTGTTACATCAAGTAATACTAAGTCTTTAACATCTCCTGATAATACACCACCTTGAATAGCTGCTCCTATTGCAACACATTCATCAGGGTTAATTCCTTTATCTGGCTCTTTTCCTGTTACTCTTTTAACTAATTCTTGAACACAAGGTACTCTTGTAGATCCTCCTACTAATAATACTTTATGAATGTCAGAAGCTGAGATTCCTGCATCTTTTAATGCTTGATTAACTGGCCCTGCTGTAGATTCTACTAAATCATGAATTAATTCTTCAAATTTTGATCTAGTTAATGTTATATCCATATGTTTTGGTCCTGTGCTATCTGCTGTAATAAATGGTAAATTGATGTTTGTTTGTTGTACACCTGATAACTCTATCTTAGCTTTTTCTGCTGCTTCTTTTAAACGTTGCATTGCCATTTTATCAGCTGATAAATCTACACCTTGTTCTTTTTTGAATTCTGCTATTAAGTATTCTATTATTTTTTGATCAAAGTCATCTCCACCTAAATGGTTATTTCCACTAGTTGCTAATACTTCAAATACGCCATCTCCTATATCTAGAATAGAAACATCAAATGTTCCTCCACCAAGGTCGTATACCATTATTTTTTGATCTTGCCCTTCTTTATCCATTCCATAAGCAAGTGATGCTGCTGTTGGCTCGTTTATTATTCTTAAAACTTCTAGTCCTGCTATCTTACCTGCATCTTTTGTTGCTTGTCTTTGTGAATCACTAAAATATGCTGGTACTGTTATAACTGCTTGTTTAACTTCGCTTCCTAAATAGTTTTCTGCATCACCTTTTAATTTTTGTAGAATCATCGCTGATATTTCTTGTGGAGTAAATTCATCTCCTTCTATTTTAACTTTTTTATCTGTTCCCATACTTCTTTTAATAGATATTACTGTGTTGTCTGGATTTGTAACCGCTTGACGTTTTGCTATTTGTCCTACTAATCTTTCTCCATTTTTTGAAAATGCAACTACTGATGGTGTTGTTCTATTTCCTTCAGCATTTGGTATAACAACTGGCTCTCCTCCTTCCATAACAGCTACACATGAATTTGTTGTTCCTAAATCGATTCCTATAATTTTTCCCATTTTAAAATTCCTCCTTAAATTTTATTTCCTAAAATTTTTATTTTATTATTTTTATTTTAAATCTTTTGTAATTTATATCAATTTAAATTTAAAAACATATTAAAATTTAATTTGCTACTACAACCATAGAATGGCGTATTACTTTATCACCAATTTTATACCCTTTTCTAAATTCTTCTTTTATTTCTTTTTCACCTAATTCATCATCTTGTACACTACTTACTGCTTCATGAAATTCAGGATTAAATGTAGTTCCTACTGTTTCTATTTCTTTTACTCCTAAGGCATTTAATGTATCTGTAAATTGTTTTAGTACTAGTTCAACACCTTGTTTATAGTTTTCATCCTCTGTTTTTGCATTTGCTGCTTTTTCTAAATTATCTAATGTTGGCAAAAGTGATGTTATTATATCTGCCATTAAAGAGTTATATAGCCCTTCTCTTTCTTTTGCACTTCTTTTTTTATAGTTATCAAATTCTGCCATTAACCTTTTGTATCTATCGGTTATTTCTTCAAGTTCTTGTTTTACTTCTTCCTTTTTTCCAGTTTCTGATGTATTATCTACTGTAGCTTCTACATCTTGGCTTACGTCTTTTTCTTTATTTTCCTCCATTTAATTCATCCTTTCTATTAATAAATTTACATATTTAATTTATTTTATAAATCTTTTTCATTCATTTTTTTGTTTATATATTTCATTACAGAAATTACTTTTGAATAGTCCATTCTTTTTGGTCCTATAATTCCAATTGTTCCTAAATCTTTATCTCCTACTGAATGTTTAAATGTTACTACACTAAAATCTTTTAATTGGTCATTTTCGTTTTCTTCACCTATATAAACATTTATGTCTTTAGCAATTCCAGAATTTAACATGTCTAGTACTAAGTCTTTAGTATCTAATATATTTACAAAGTTTTTTGCTATTTCTAAACTTTTAAATTCAGGTAAGTCAAATGCTTTATTAGCTCCCTCTAAATATATTTTGTTTTCTTCTTCTATTACTTTGTTAATTTGTTCTATAATTGGTTTTATTACATCAATGCTATATGTTATTTCTGAAAATATGTATTCTTCCATTGGTTTATCAATTTTGCTTAAAGGTTTTCCTTTTAATTTACTATTAAATAGGTTATTTAATGTTTCTACTTGACTTGCTGTAATATCTTCATCATATTTTATAATTGTTTCTTTTACTAATCCATTGTCAGTAACTATTACTACCATAAGCATTCTACTACCAAGAAGAACAAATTTTATTTCTTCTATTATTTGTGCATTTACTTTAGGTCCAATTGCAACTGTTGTATAATGGGTAATTTCAGAAATTGTTGAAGTAGTAATTTTTGTTAGTTCCTCAATTTCATTTACTTTTGTAGATAACTTTGATTGGATATATTTTATTTCTTCTAATGATATATCTTCATCATTTAATAATTCGTCCACATAAAATCTGTATCCTTTTTCAGATGGAACTCGTCCAGCAGAAGTATGTGGTTTATCTAGATACCCAAAATGTTCAAGTTCAGCTAATTCATTTCTTACAGTAGCACTGCTATAATCTAAACCATATTTTTTTACAAGTGTTCCTGAACTTACAGGCTCTGCTGTATTTATATATTCATCAACTACAGCTTGTAATATCTTCTTTTTTCTTTTATCTAGCATTCATTTCACCTCTTTTAGCACTTAAAGTGTTGGACTGCTAATTTCATGTAATATATTATAACCAAAATTAGCAATTGTCAACCCCAATTGCTAATTTTTTTGTGAATTTTTTGTGAATACTTTTTCTACTTTATACCAAAAATTCTATCTCCTGCATCGCCTAATCCAGGAACTATATACCCTATTTCATTTAAATGATCATCAATACTTGCACAATATATTTGTACATCTGGATATGTTTCTTCTACCTTCTTTATTCCTTCAGGAGCTGCAATAAGACATAAAAATTTAATTTTCTTTACTCCTTCTTCTTTAAGCATTTTTATTGCATCTGTTGCAGATCCTCCTGTAGCAAGCATTGGATCTACTAATATTACTTCTCTATCTACTATATCTTTTGGTACTTTGTAGTAATATCTAACTGGCTCTAGTGTTTCTTCATTTCGATATAATCCAATTACACCAATTTTTGCATTTGGAATTATTTTTGTTATCCCATTTGACATACCTAATCCAGCTCTTAATATTGGTACGAATGCGTATCTGTCTTCATTAATTTTTTTTGCATGTGTTTTCTTTATTGGTGTTTCTACTTCTACTTCATCAAGTTCTGCATCTTTCAATGCTTCATAGCATAATAACATTGCTATTTCTTCAGCTAACTCTCTAAATTCTTTTGTTCCTGTTTTTTTATCTCTTAGTATTGCTACTTTATGTTGTACTAATGGATGTTTTACTTCAATTGCTTTCATAATTCTCTCCCTTCTTTTTTTATAACTTTTTGATTTATATTGTTTAATTCATTTTGTACTCTTTTTAAATAATTATCGTCCATTGCATCTGATTTTAAACTTGTTATTGTGTCATATGTTGGATAGTTTTCATCAATATATTGTGATTTTTCATCATCCATATTTTCTTGTAAAGCTAATTTAATATCAACACTAGATACTTGTATCCTTTTTAAAAGTTTCCTATATACTTTCACTATTTCCTGCTTTTCAGCTTCATCTTTAGTTAGTCCTTTTTGATAACGATAAATTGCTCTTGCATATTTTGTATCTAGAAATAGAGAATAATATTGATATTTATTATTTTTTTCTAATTCTTCTAAATATTGTAATATATCATAAACTTCTTCTTGAGCCCAACTTGAATTTTCTTTCAAAAAATTATACATTTCTTCTCCTGTTTTTTGATTAGGCCAATGTGCTTTACGGTCTGAATAATAAATTCCTGAAAATCCCCTATATGTGCAAGGGACTATAGCTCCTATTTCTTTTAATTGGTTAAAATTTCTTTCAAATACTTCTCTTATATGTAACGAGTTGATATTCATGTCATTAAAAAAATATTGTCTATTATTCGGATTATCATGTAATGTAGTAAATCTTTCTAATTGGACAATTAAGCCCATCATTAATTCCACATCAATTTCATAATCCATTTTTCCAATTTTTTCTTCTAAAATGTGGTGGTGCTTATCTTTTCTTTGTTTTGCAATATTTACTATAATTGATTTTACAATTTCATCTTTATTTTCTAATCCATAAAAAAAATATTTTTTAAATTGATTTACATCAAATTGTGCCTGCATTTTTTCACCTCTTTATGCCTATCAAATAAGCTGTACTAAAATGATTATATATTAAAAAAAAATTATATTCAATATATTAATATAAATATATTGAAATTGCAGATTATTTTTTAAATTTTATGTTTTATATTATTTTAATTTGTTTAATATTTTTTCTTTAAAATTATTTTCTAATATTTTCTTAATTTCTATTTCTTCATAATTATTTTTAATTAATGCTTCTGAAATTTTTTGCTTTACTTTATGATGTGGAAATATATTAATATTTTGATAATATTCAGGCTCAATGTAATAGTATTTCATATCATCTGTAGATACAACTATATTATCAACTCCTCCTAGTAAACATTTAACATAATTTATATGATTTATATATTCTTGCTCAAAATTTATTTTTGGATTACATATGTCTTTTGTATTTATGCAAAATCCTTTTATTGAAGCAATACCAATTACTCCATCTAATTCTTTTATTGCTAATATCTGTTCATCTGTTAAATTTCTTGGTACATCACATATTTTTCTAGCATTTGAGTGTGAAGCAAAAACTATTGGTTGTTTTCCTTGTTTTTTCATTGTTTTACACAAATTAATAATATCAAAAAATGTCTTTTCATTTGCATGTGATAAATCTATAGCTATTCTTTTTTCTACTAACTTTTTAACTAATTCTTCTCCTAATATGCTTAAGCCAATTTTGTCATCTGCTCTTGTTCCTCCTCCAAACTTATTTTTATTATTCCATACTGGATTTGTGGATCTTACTCCTAAATTATATAATGTATCAATATCTTCTATTTTTTCTAAATAGTCTAATCCTTCTATTCCAAAAATATAATTTATATGTTTATCTATAAGTTTATTAGATTCTATATATTTTTTTACTTCTTTTAAATTATTAATTAAATTTATTTTATTTTTTGGTATTCCTATTTCATCCTTCATTTCTTGTTCTGACATATAAAAAAGATTAAATATTCCACCTGTAATATTGTTTTCTTTATATACTTTTTTACAGTATTCTTTTAATTCTTCTTTTTTATTTTTCTTCATTAGTATGTGTGTTAACAAATCGTAATGACAATCAAACATAACTTCCTCCTAATTATATTACCTATATTTTATTTTCTATTATAAATACAAAAAATGAGATCATTTTCATTATATGATCTCATTATATATAATATTTAAGGTTATACAAAATATATCTAAGCTTTAAAATTATTAGCCACACTTTCTATATTTTGTAATTCAAATCTATATTTTTGTTTTACATTTGGATACTTATTGTGGTCTACTTCACTTATAAACATATTAATTGGTCTTACCCATAAACTTCCATCACCATAAAGCCTTCTATAAACAACAACTTTTTCTTGTGTTTCTGAATGAGTTGCTATATCTTGAACTAAATAATAATCACCTTTAAAATGTTTATATATTCCATTAATTTTTATTTCTTGCATATTTTTTCCCTCCCTTCAATAATTATTTTCTATTAAATATCTTCTTTAATAAGTTGATAAATTTAGTAAACTTTGATTCTTTATATTCTACAAGTTGCACCTTGTCTTTTGAGTTACTTATTATATTAGTTTCTTTTTTATTCTTTTGAAAAATCTCATCTGGATTATATTTTTTTCTTAATTCTATCTGATATAGGTTTTCATTTTGATTTAAAATTTTATCATATTTTATTTTTTCTTCTTCTGAGCAAATAAAATTTCTATATATCATTGCAAGTAATGCTTTTGTTTTTCTACTTAATTTAAGTTTATCTAGCCCTTGAGAAAAATCGAAATTTGGATTATAGTCGGGTATTGATTGTTTGTCTAAAAATTTCAAAAAGTCAACAGGAATACTGGTTTTCATCTTTTTAGGCAAATAATCTAATATATATTTAACTTCTGTTGTGGCTAATCTATATTCTCTAGTTTGAATATTATTTTTCATCTGTGCTTTTTTCTCCTTCTTTGGTATTATCTCCTATAAATGCTTCTTTTGTTTCACCTGTTATGCTACTAAATTCAGATAGTCTTACGTCTTGTATTAACTTGCGAAGTTCATCTTCTTTCATTATATCAGCACTCTGATTAATTAGTGCATATCCTTCATATCCTAAACAGTCTATAAAATTTATATAATCATTTAATTCTATTTGGTATTTCATCATATTCATGTTGAAGTACTGCTCTAATACATTTTCAATTTTATCTAAAGGTGTCATTTGTGCTATATCTGGAAAATAAACATCTTCATACTGGTCAAAAAAATCTTTCGCTTCTTTTGATTTTATCCTAGATATAATTTGCCTTTTATTATTATAATTCCTTGGGTTATCACTTGATGGTAAAATATCTTTTTGTCTATCTTCCCAATATTTTGTTCTTGACATTAATTCTTCAATATTTGCTTTGCTTTCTGAACTTCCATATAATCTCCAATTTTCAAAATCTTCTCTATTTAATTCTTGTAACATATATTGCACAAAATTTGCTATATATCCTTGATAATTGGTCTGTATTAATACAGATTTGTATTTTTCTTTCATTTCTTCTAATGAGATATTCATATAATCAGCCATTGCTTGTTCTTCGCTTAGAGTATTCATCCCTTCTTCTATCATTAAACCAGTTTCTTTTTCAATTTTTTGGATATATCTACCATCTTTTCCTTTAGAAAAAGAATAAATAATTTCTGCTGTTCCACATCTTTCTTTTAGAGTTCCATCATCTAACATTGTGTATTCATCCTTTAAAGCATGCCAAGCATGTCCTAGTTCGTGAATTAAATGTGACACATGGATATCTGTACCCAAAAATTCTTTTCTTTTTCCATAAACTTTTTGTACATATATAAAAGATTTTTTACCTATAAGTTGCATATCTTCAGATATTATTGCTTTTGAAGTATATGCTCCTGCAGCTATGCTTTTTCCGTATTCTCCTAAATCTGCATCTTCTTCTATTATATGAGGATTAACATTTCCTATATATTGGTCAACAAGTTTTTCATATCTCTCTTTGTTAAGGTTTTCAGTAACAGCAATTGGAGTATTTCTTAACATTTGATAAAATAATTCTCTGTCTTCTTGCTTTACACCTTTTAACATTACAGTTACAGCTTTTTTTAATACCGTTTTTAAACTATCATTACCTTCTTTATCTTCGCTATCATAACCATACTTTATACATACTTCTTCTACAATATCATTTATCTCTTGTTCCATAAATTTCTCCGCTTCTTCTATTTAAATAACTTAGCTTTTCATAAAACATTATATACAAATTATGTTTAATTTTCAATGGTAATTTTGCATTTTTTGAAATATATGTGATTAGAAAACATTTTGTTCTATACTGTCAAGGCTTTTGTAATTTTTAATTTTAAAATTTATACTATTAAATAAATATAGTACAACTTTATTTTACTCTGTCAAATCCATTTCCATAATTTTAGATGAAACAATATCATATAATGAAAAAAACAGCCTACAAACCTTTATAGTTCGTAAGCTGTTTATTTTGGAGCATTTTAGGAGGTTATTTGCGAAAAATATGCCTATTTCTCATAGTATTCCTCCCAGATTTTGCCAAAAAAATATTTGATTAATTAACTGATAAACTTCTTAGTATATCACATTTTATATCTTTATATTAAAATTTTAGAAATCTTTATAAAAATACTTGAATTTTTCTTTAATTATCTGTATAATTTATTTGACAAAAGAATTTATTTTATGTATAATTAATTTAATAAATCATATAATAATAACAAAGCAATAGCTTTTTAATAAGTCCTTTATGTGCGAAAGTCAGCTTCATGCTGTGAGTATTT
>CALXRX010000033.1 GCA_944390975.1 uncultured Clostridia bacterium
CCATAGAAAAAATCCCTCCTTAATATTTTATATTTTATCACGGAAGAATTTATTTACACAACTTTTTCTATACTCTCCTAAAAAATGGACCTTAAGTTTTTACTCTTAAGGCCCATTTTTATTTTACTCTTCTTCTAATAACCAATCTATTACATTTTTATGAATAATTCCATCTTGTGAAAAATCAAATTTGTCCATTGATAAAACATATTTAGGATTTTATTTACTGCATTTTTTAAATTATATTATATCATTAAATATAAAGCTTATTTATTTTTCCTTTAGTCTTTTAAGTTAAACTTAAGCTGAAACATTGTTTCCAGATATTATACATAAAACTAGCCAGATAACTACAATTATCCAAACAATTGCTGTTTTATGCATTGTATATGATTGATATTTTTGAGTTTTGTCTGTAATCTTAGGACAAGCCATGCACCCTAATACAATAATTATTATTCCTAATGGTATATATAATATTCCATTTTTTGTTGATATACTAATTGATGTTATACCAAATACAAATAAAAATACTGCTAAAATCCATTTTAATATTCTTTTTGTTTTATTAACTTTTTCATTAATAAATTCTTTTTGTTCATTTCTTATTTTTGAACGCATTTCTTCTTTTGCATCTAGTTTTGCCTTTTCTTTAAGTTTTTCTCTTCGATAATATTCATCTTCTAATTTAGTATCTAATTTTTCTTCTTCAATAACTTTTGATTGTTTTATTAATTCTTTTTCATAATCATCTAATGATTTACTTTTTGTTCTTACTTCATCAACTGATTCTTCTTGTTCTTCTGGTACTTCTGATGTTATTCCTAATATTTGTGCTTTTTTTATTTTAAAATCTTCATCATTTATTATTCCATCATCAAGTAACTGTTTTAGTTTTTTTACTTCTTCTAATTTATCCATAATTTCAACTCCTAATTCAATAATTGTTTTTTTACTTCTTCATATTCTTCTTTAGTTAATGTTCCATCATCAAGTAATTTTTTATATTCTCTTAATTTAGTATATATGTCATCATTATTTGTACTTTCTCTTTTTTCTTCTATTATTTCTTCGTCTACTTTTTTTAATAATGGCTCTCCACATTCAGAGCAATATTTTACTTTTTCACCATTTAAAGTACCACATTTTGTACATCTAACTTTAACTTTATTGGAAGTTTCTTCTACATCTGTAATCATCGTTTTAGCAATTTGTTTTCCTACTGCTACACTTGCACCTAAACCTGCAACTCCACCCGATTGTTTTGCTGCATCTCTTATCGCTCTTGCTGATTGATATTGGATAAAACCTTCCATATCTTGACTTGCCATTCCAATTCCTGACTGCTCGTCTATTAGTTTTTCTACATTTTCTGGTAATGATATATTTTCTATATTAACATTACTAAACTTAATTCCTATTTCTTTTGCTTTTATATTAGCTTTTAATTGTATAAGATTTGAAATTTTACTATATTGCATTGCTAAATCTATTATAGGAACATCTACTTCTCGTAGAACTACACTAAAAGCTTCTACTAAGAATGAACTTAAATATTCATTAATGTCCGTTTGTTTAAATGCTTTTTTAGTACCTAAAACTTCTCTTATAAATTTTTCTACATCTTCAATTTTAAACGCATATGTACCAAATGCTTTTACTCTGACAACTTTAAATTCCTTATCTCTAATTATTAATGGATTTTTTGTGCACCATTCATTATTAACAAATTGCTTCAAATTTATAAAATATAAATCTGCTTTAATTGGTGAATTAAATAAATAAGGCAATGCCATTAAAGTTGATAATATAGGTAGATTATTGGTAGATAACTTATATGTTCCTTCTGTAAATATATCAGCAAATTGTCCTCCTTTATAGAATACTGCAGCTTGACTTGGTCTAACTATTACTTTAGCTCCTGTTTTTATTTCGTTATTATTTATGTACTTTCTATCGAATTTCTTTACCACTGATTGACCATCATCATCTACTAATTCTATTACGTCTATAAATTGGCTCTTTATTGCATCAATCAATCCCATTTTATTACATCCCCTAACTCTCTAAATATTATATTCTTTTTTTACAAAATCATTATATCATTAAATTTATAACTTATCAATTTTTTGTAAATCTTTTTATATAGATTTAGTTACTATTCAGTCTATTTTACTTTTTTTGATTGATAACTGTATATAAATATTGAAGAACGATGAGGAGCCATAAGTGGGGACCAATAAACACAAATAATTTTTAGAATAAATATAATATAAGCATTTGTAACTTTTTACATTACAAATGCTTTATATTCCTTATATAACTTTAAATTCTAGTACCACTTTAAATAAATCTCCATCTAAATATATATTAAATTTACCTTTTTGTAACTCTGTTAATGATTTTGCAATTGAAATACCAAGTCCGCTTCCTTCTGTGCTTCTTGAAGAATCTCCTCTTACAAATCTTTGCATTAATTCATCTACACCTATATTTAATTCATCTTTCGATATATTTTTAAGTATTACTTTTGCTGTAGTATCATCTTTTTCTACATCAATATATACTCGTGAATTGTCTAATGCATATTTTGATATATTCACATACATATTTTCTAATACTCTATACATATACCTACTATCTGCTTGTATATATATATCTTCTTCTGGTAAAGTTTCAATTATTACTAAACCTCTTGTTTCAAATTTATCTTCAAATTCACCTCTAACTTGTTTAATTAATTCTTTTAAATTTAATTTTTCCATATTTAGTTTAATGTTTCCAGATGATGCTTTTGAAGCTTCTACTAAATCTTCAGTTAATTTTTTCAATCTTTGTGATTTATTATCTAAAATTTCTAAATATTCTTGTACTTTTTCATTCTCTATATTTTCATTTTTCATAAGGTCTACATAGTTAATTATTGATGTTAATGGTGTTTTTATATCATGTGATACATTTGTAATTAACTCGGTTTTTAATCTTTCACTTTTCATTGCTTCGTTTATTGCATTTGAAAGACCTCCTGATATATCATTTAACTCTTTTGCTATTTGCTTTTGTTCTGATTTAAATTCCATTTCATTTAAAGGATTATCAACATTTCCATTATACATATTTTGTATTTTGTTTCTTATTTTATTCATTCCAATAACTTTTTCTAGTAATATTTTAAATACTATATACCAAAAACCTAATAATAGTATTACATATACCAAACTGCTTAAAGATGCTATTATCAAAATAGCCTGTATTACAATAAATCCTCCAAAAGCTAATACTAATTTTTTGCTTGAATTGATATCTTTAAACACTAAATCTGTTGTATTTCTTTTTACCCATTTAATAAATTTATAGCAAATTGTATTTTTCCAAAATATTTTTGCTTTTATTCTTCTTATAATAGTAACTAATGTTATTGCTAATGTGGCATAAATTACAAATCCGATTAATATACAAGATAAAATACCTGTATTTAGCATACTTGATGTTATATTAGTTATATCTTTTAATATTTGCAACAATGTTACTAATACCACACTTTCAAATGTAAGTAATGCTCCTGATGCAAGTGCAACTATTTCAAAATATACTTTATCTAAAGAATCTGTATAAATTCCTTCTTCACCCTTCTTATGCCCTATACTAAATATTATATAAATGCAAGCTATAACTAATAAAAATGCACTTATTATTAATACTGATGGAGCACTCTGATAGGTTTGTGATACTATGCTATACATTGTATTATATATTTGAAATTCACCTATATCTTCATTTCTTACACATGCATAAACTTTATATCCAGATGAAACAACTTCTTCAAACATATAATTATATGCAATATTGTCATATGACATCTTTTTTATTGTTGTATCTATTCTTCCATTATCATATATCCAATTATATGTTTTACTTTGAATATATTGTTTTATTTCTTCTAATGTATCTGTTTGTGTTGTTTTTTCCACATTTGTGTATATATTTCCATCTTCATCTATTATTAATATTTCAAATGAATAGTCTCCTATATAAGATGTATTATACATTATTTCTTTAGAGTTTACATTAGTGTTATTTTCTTGTGCTTCTTCTGTTTGATTACTTAATTCTATTGTTGTATTTTGCGATGTTTCAACAGCTTCTTCCATATCAGATTCTATATTTGGATATTTAGTATTTCTTAGAATTCTTCGTGTTGATGTATATATAGTTCCTAATAAATCTTCTGCAAATCGTTCAGTTTCAAAATATGTTGTTTTACCATCAATATCTTCTTGATATGTAGAATAATAAGTTATTGAAAATGTATTTATTATTATTAATAATACAAAAAATGGTATTATACAATAGCATATTGCTTTTAAAACTTTAGAGCTTTGAATTTCACTCATATTACTTTTAGCCCCTCCTTATTTAATATTTTCTATTTTATATCCTATGCCCCATATTACTTTTAAATATTTAGGCTCTTTTGGATTTATTTCTATTTTTTCTCTTATGTGCCTTATATGAACAGCTATTATATTTTCTGCTCCATATGCTTCGTCTTCCCACACATTTTCATAAATTTGATTTATTGAAAATACCATACCTTTATTTTTTGTTAAAAATTTTAATATGTTATATTCTGTAGGAGTTAATTTTATTTTATTTCCGTCTACAAACACTTCTTTTGTATCATCATTTATTTCAAGATTTCCTGTTTTATATACATTATCTTGTTTTTGTGTTATAGAACCAAGAGAAGTATATCTTCTAATTTGTGAATTTACTCTAGCTATTAACTCTAATGGATTAAATGGTTTTGTTATATAATCATCTGCTCCTGTGTTTAATCCGTTTATTTTATCGTAATCTTCTGATTTTGCAGAAAGCATAATAATAGGTACACCTTTATTTTCTCTTATTTTACTTGCAACTTGTATACCATTTATTTTTGGCATCATTATATCTAAAATTACTAAATGAATTTCATTTTCTTCTATTATTTTTAATGCTTCTTCACCATTATATGCCTTTAAAATATTATACCCTTCCTTTGTTAAATAAATTTCTATTGCTTCTACTATTTCTTTATCATCATCACAAACTAATATATTATACATATAAATTTTACCCCTTTTCTTTTTTCTTGTATTATAACATCTATAACACTTTTTTGAAACCTTGTATTATATATTAACACTAAAATATTAAGAAAAAAGTATAGAGTTTATTAATTATTTCTTAATAACACTATACTTTTAAAACTTAATTGTATTTTAATTTTTTATTTTAAACTTTTATTTGAAGCTTTTGTCTTTTATTTCAATCATTTATATATGTAGCCTTTTATTTAATTCTTCTATAATTTGCTTACCACATAAACTAAATGACATTATCATACTTATAATTCCAATTCCAAATGCAATTATGTATAAAATGTTTATTTTTATAATTCCTATCAATATTCCAAATAATAAAGCTATTGTGAATATAAATATTATTGCTTGGTATATAACATATTTAACATATTTCTTATGACTTATAATTGTTAATATTAACATTGTTAAGTTTGCCACTATAACAATAATTGGTATTCCTATTATTAATGACCATCCCTTATATCCTATTATTACATCTACTAAAACAATTAAAATAGAAACACATAACATCTGTAGCATAACATGTGAGGCTATATTTACATTCTTTTTAATAGAATATATTGTTGTAACCCATATGTATACAATTCCTACAATAAATAAAAATGACCAATGTAGCTGCGGTTTAATAAATGCATTAAGTATAAGCAATATGATGGATACTAGCACAGAAACTACCATTAATGATTTTATTATTTTATTACTCTTTTTAATATTTGAAATCTCTGGATATAACATTTGGCACCCCATTACTTTCTATTTTAACCTCTATTCCTTGCTCTTTTAAAATATTATAAAAGGTTTGTTGAATTTCTATGTCTTCTAATATAGATGTAAATGTAAAGGTTATATTATTTTCAAATGAGCAAGCTGAACATTTTATTTTTTCTACACTTTCTGGTGCAATTAGCATAACAAAATTATCTATAAATTCTCTATATTCTTGTATTATACCAATTCTTCCTATATTTGAAAATGTTGTTGTTGTATATTTTCTAATTTCTAAATAACTAATATTTAAAATAATTCTTTTAAAGAATAATGGTATAACTCTTACAAAAATATTATTTCCTAACTTTACATTTGCTGACATTGTTTTTAATATTTCTTCTTTTTGTAATTTTTCTTTAAAATCGTTTTTTACAAATTCTAATATTTCTTCAAAAGTTTTTAATTTTTCCATGTCTGCAACCACAGTAATATAAGAGAAAAAGTTTGAAATTGTATTAGACGCAAAATACTTTTTTAAGTTTACTGGTATACATACCTTCACTGGTTTTTTACTTCTATTTTTTAAATAATTAGCTTTATAAATAGCAAGTATTAATACAGAAGTTAAGTATTGTGTTAATGTAGCTTCCTTTTTTGTAGCCTCATTTTTTAATTGTTCTAAATTTATTATTTCATGAATTACGCTTATTGCATCAAGTGGCAATTTTTTTCCTTTTAAAATATATGCTTTTTGCCCATTTGCATTACTCTTTAATTTTTTATTATAATTTTTAATATAACTATCTTCTGTATTATATTTAAGCTTTTTTTGCCCTCTTAGGTTATCTACAAATTTTTCTGGATGATTTAATTCTATATATGTATATACAATTTCTTTAAAGAAATCTGAAGCACTATTTCCATCTGTTAAAGAATGGAAAACATCTAAATTTATCTTATTTTTGAAATAGGTTATTTTAAATAAATACCCATTATTTGTATTTTTATCTATATATTTACATGGATAATTATGCTCTTCTTCTATAATTATTTCTTTTGGGTTATCTTCAAAATAATACCAAAATGCTCCCTTTTTTAAAGTAACTTTGAAAAATTTGAATTTTTTTAATGCTACTTTTGATGCTTGCTTTAATATTTCTTCATTTATTTCCTCTTTTAATATTGCTGATAATCTAAATACAGTACTAAATTTTCTGTTTTGTATAATAGGGAATAATTTTGCGGAATTATCTAACCTTCTCCATTTAGAATTCTTATTTTTTTGTTTCATATTCCTCCCCTTTTCTTAATTTATTATTTTATTATTTCCTGTACTAATATCTCATAGTCTTCTTTTGCTTTATACACATTTTCATCATCTTTATTCAAAACCCAAATATGGCTAGCACCTTCTGTTTCTTTTAATGTTATTTGTACATTTTCTTTTTCTGCTTTTTGTATTAGTAAATGTACATCCGGATTTAAAACATCATATGTCCCAGTAAAAATTACTATATTTTCTAACTTATTTAATGGACCATCAATAGGATTTACAAGATAGCTTTCCATTCCATCTGTTCCTGCATATGCAATTCCTGCTAATTTTAAATTGGTTACATTTATTACTTTATCTTTTTCTTCTATTTCCTTTATTTTTTCATTTTCCATTCTTACATCTAACCATGGTGAAATTAATATTGTTTTTGATGGTAATTCGTATCCTTGTTCTCCTAATTTTTCATCTAACGCAAGGCTTAATCCTCCTCCTGCCGAATCTCCCATTAAAATTATTTTATTAGCACCTATATTATTTACTATTTCTTTATATAATGGCTCTATAAATTCAAATACATCTTTATAATTATATAATGGTGTTAATGGATATTCTGGAATTATTATAGTATATCCTGTATCAAGTGCTATAGATTTTAAAAAGTTCCAATGTGTTTTAGTAAGTTCTCCCATATATGCTCCACCATGACAATATAATATGATTTTCTCATTTGATGTGTTATTTTTTGAAGAAAGAATATATACATTTCTTTCTTTATATTTTTTAGTTTCTATATTGCATTCTTCTTTTACATCTTGTGTTGGAAGTGATTGAATTTCCCCATATATGTATATAAATGAAACTGATATTAATATAATAATTAATAATATAATTATTGGTATAATTATTTTCTTTTTTGTTTTAAGCAAATTTCTCCTCTCCTATTAAACAGTTTAGTTTATTATACCACTTTTCTATTAACAAATAAAATTAATTTTTTATTAATATAGTATTTCAATTTATCATATATTCAATATAAGGTGATATTTGTTTTGAGAAGAATTAAAGTTTTTATATTTAATGGTATTATATTAACTTCTACTTCTTTATTAATGAGATTAGTTGGTGTTTGTTTTAATATTTACATTTCTAAAAAAATAGGCTCTGAAACGCTAGGTGTTTTTAGTTTACTAATGTCTGTATACATGTTTAGTATTACTGTTGCTACCTCACGGTATAAACCTTGCAGCAACGAAAATTGTAACAGTTAGTACTGCTTATAATTCTAAAACTAATGTGCAAAAACCAATGCAAAAATGTTTATTATATAGTCTTAGCTTTGGGCTAATTGCTGCTTTTTTATTAACCTTGTTTTCTAACTTTATTTGTAGTAATTTATTACATAATAAGGTATCTAGTTCTTTATTTTATATTATTGCAATTAGCCTTCCTTTTATTTCAATGTCTTCTGCATTAAATGGATATTTCACAGCACTTAGAAAAAATGGAAAAAATGCACTTGCTAGAATTTTTGAACAATTTGTTAAAATTATTTCTACAGCTTATTTAATTTCTCTTTTTATGCCAAATGGCTTAGAATATGCATGCTTATCTTTAGTTTTAGGTGAAGCTATTTCTGAAATTTTGTCTTTTATATTTGTTTTTATTTTATATAATTTTGAGAAAAGAAAATATACTGTTGAAATTAATAAAAAAGTTAATTATATGAAAGAAATTTTTAAAATTACAATACCAGTTTCCTTAACTTCATATATTCGTTCTGGTCTTTCTTCTTTAAAACAATTACTGATTCCTCTAAGATTAGAAAAATCTGGTATTAATTGTAGTACTGCTATTTCTACCTATGGTTTAATTAATGGAATGGCTATGCCTATTTTAATGTTTCCTGAAGTTATTATTAATTCTTTTAGTGGGCTTTTAGTTCCTGAATTCACATATTATTACACTAGAAATGATAATAGTAAAATTAGTATTATTATTTCTAAAATCTTTAAAATTAGTTTACTATTCTCTATTGGAGTAATTGGTGTATTTTTGTTTTATTCTGATAAAGTAAGTATGGCTATTTATAATAATTTAGATATTTCTATTTACTTAAAAGTTTTGTGTCCTTTACTTTTGTTTATGTATTTAGATAGTATTGTAGATAATATTTTAAAAGGTCTTAATCAAGAATTAAGTGTGATGAAATGTAATATTTTAGATTTATTTGTTAGTATTTTTTGTATTTATTTTTTACTTCCTATTTTTCGGAATTAATGGTTATATTTTAGTTATTTTTATAAGTGAATTATTAAATTCTAGTATTAGTATTATACAATTAAAACAAATTACTCGTTTTAAACTTGATATAGTAAATTGGATATTAAAACCTTTTATTAGTATATTTATCTCTTATTTTTTAACAGAGAAATTAGTTCCTAATGCTTGTACAGATTTATTTTCTTTTATATTAAAGTTGTTTATATATTCAGGTTTTTATTTTTTATGTATTTTATTATTAAAATGCGACCAATAAAAAATATGGCAATAATAGTTATTTAAGTTACTATTTTGCCATATCTTTATTTTTCTCTTGCTTTTACAACTAATCTTTGTGTACCATAATTTGTACATGTAATTAATGTAATTTCTTTTTTTCCATCTGTTCTTTGTGATGTACAACTTGTATCTTCTGGTGATACTTTGTACATATCGTATACTTCATATGTTAGTGTTCTTCCTGTTAAATCTGTTAACTGAATTTCGTCTCCTAATTTTATTGAAGATAATTTTCCAAACATTTTCTTGTTTTTATAATTGTGTCCTACAATTACGTAATTTCCTACTTCATTTGGGTTTCCTCCCCAAAATTTTACTAAAGAAATTTTAAGTATTTCATCTATATGTTGTTGCTCTGTTGTTAATATAGGGTAATTAATTCCTAATGATGGGATATTTAAAATTGAATTTGTTGTATATGTTGCTCCTGTTTGTGTAGTATATACTTCTTGTTCTACAACTTCATTTGTTTGCGTTTGTTGTTCTACATCCTGTATGTAATTTTGTACATCCCTTGCAAGTTTAGTAATATCTATTTCTTGTTCATTACTTTCTTCTTCTCCTAATGTTACTATTAATACATTGTCATCTATTCTTACAGTTGTATCATCTATTTGTTGTTCATCATTTCCTGATAAATCTATACTTGATAATATTTCTTTTGATATTTCTTCATTTTTATTTCTATCGTATTCAGCATAAATGTAGTATGAAAACAAAATGCATACTAAAAATACTGACAAGAAAAAATAGAATTTATAAATCTTCTTTTTTCTTTTCAGTTCAGGAGTTATATATAATTTTTCTGTTACTAATATCTGATTCATATTTTTCTCCTTTTTCACCTATATTTTTATTATAACATGTGTTTTTGCTTTTTGAAATAGTTTTACTAAAAAAACAGGCTAATATTTTAACCTGTTTTATATTTTAAAGTTTTCTATATTGTTAATTTCATTTGTTTCTTCGTAATTTATAAAGTTTCCAGTGTTCATTTGATATGTTAAATTCATTAGTTCAATATCTTCACTAAAATTGAATTCTCTATATTCCTTTTCCATATAATATCCTCCATAAAAACTTTTCGTATACATTATATATTATATGACTTAAAATTGCAATATATAAATTTACTGTAAACTTGCATAATATGCATTATATAGTTTACTGTAGTATCCTCCTGTTTTTAATAGTTCTAAATGATTTCCCATTTCTACTATTTCACCTGCGTCTAATACTATAATTTTGTCTACATTAACTATTGTTGCTAAACGATGTGCTATAAATATTGAAGTTTTCTTTTTAGATATTATATCTATTGATTTTTGAATTAATGCTTCTGTATGTGTATCAATATTTGCAGTTGCTTCATCTAAAACAAATATTGAAGGATTATGTGCAAATATTCTTGCAAATGCTAACAATTGCTTTTGTCCTGCAGAAAACGATATTCCTCTTTCTTTTGCTACTTCATCTATTCCTCCTGGTAGTGAAGATACAAATTCTTCTGCCGATGATAGTTTTATTGCTTCTTGTATTTCTTCATCAGATATATTAGCGTTTAGTTTTATATTATCTTTTAAAGTTCTAGCAAAAATAAATGGATCTTGTAAAATTACTCCTATGTGTTGTCTTAAACTTCTTTTATTTATATTTTTTATATTTACACCATCTAATAAAATTTCTCCTTGCTGTATTTCATAAAACCTGTTTATTAAATTAGTAATTGTTGTTTTTCCACATCCTGTTTTTCCAACTAGTGCAATGCTTTGACCAGGCTCAATTGTAAAACTTAGATTTTTTAAAATCCAATCTCTATTATTATATGAAAACCATACATTTTTAAATTCTATTTTTCCTTTAACTTCATTTAATATCATTCCACTTTCTAAGTCTTCTAAATATTCTTTATGGTCTAAAATATCATATATTTTATTTATAGATACAAAAGCCTCTTGTACTACTTCTATATTATCAATTATTCTTGTAATTGGCTCAAATAGTTGTTTAATGTATGTTGTAAATACGTATATTAAACCTACTTCTAAGCTAATTCCAAACCAATGATATACACATGTCCAAATAATAATTGAAACTGCTACATTTTCTGCTATTGTCATTAGTGCTGGTAATAAACCTTCTATAATTCCTCCTGGTAGTCTTGAATTTCTGTAATCATTATTTAGTCTCTCGCATTCTGCTTGTTTTTCTTTTTGGATATTAAATATTTTTATTAATTTTGAGCCATATATTGATTCTGCTAAAAATGTGTTTAATTCTGTTCTTATTTTTTTAGATTTATCATAAATTTTATTTAAAATTCTTGTTAGTACTATAGATATTACAACTATAAATGGTATTACTATAAATGATAACATACTTAAAGTTATACTAAAGTAACACATTATTACTACTATAACTGTAATTAATATTATATCTTTAAAAAATGTTGTAAGTACATCTTTAAATAAAGAGGAAACATCTTCAACATCATTTGTAATTCTTACAAAAAGTTTACCTGCAGGTGTTCTATCATGAAATGGGATATTTGCATTTTGTGTATATTTAAAAAGCCTATTTCTCATTGTGTAAATTATATCTTCTCCCATCATATTTGTAGCAGTACTTGAAATAAAATCAATGATATTTCCAATTAGTACTATAGCTATATATATAGCTCCAATCATTCCTATTGTAACTATTCCTTTTTGATAAATTCCCATGCTTAAGTAATCATCAATTACTATCTTTATTAGGTATGGTTTAACCATTTCACCTACACTTATTAGTAATGATAATAATACAACTATAATAATTGTTTTCTTATGTGGTTTAGCCATTTCATAAACTCTATGCCAAGTTTTATTTTTCATCAGTATCTCCTTTTTAGTTTTATTTAATTTAATGCCATTTCACTTTTAGCAGATTGTTGTTTATAAAATTCATAATATTTTCCTTCTTGTTTTAGTAAAGTATTATGAGTTCCTTCTTGTACAATATTTCCTCCATCTAATACTATAATTTTATCTGCATCTTTAATATCTGATATTCTATTAGATATTATAATACATGTTTTATTTTTTGCTAATTCTTTAACATTGTTTAATACTAATTGCTCTGTTCTATTATCTAATGCTGAAAATGTATCATCAAATATTAATATATTACTTTTATTTAAAAATGCTCTTGATATAACAACTCTTTGCTTTTGCCCTCCTGATAAATTTGTTCCATCTTCCCCTATTATTGTATCAATTCCATTTTTCATTTTTTCAATATCATCATATACCATTGCGTTTTTTGTGCTTTCTTTAATTTCTTTATCCTCGTATCCATCTTTAAATAGTTTTACATTTTCTCTTAAACTTGTTGAGAATAAAAAGTTATCTTGTGTTATATAACAAATACTATCTCTTAAATCTTTTAATGGAATAGAATTTATATCTTGTCCATCAATAAATATTTTTCCTTTTGGTACAGGATATAATCTTAATAATAAATTCATTAAAGTGGTTTTTCCACTTCCTATAGTTCCAATAATTCCTAATGTTTCTCCTCTATTTATTGTAATATTAATATTACTTAATACTTCATCTATATGCTCTGGGTAATTGTATGATAAGTTTTTTATTTCGATATTTCCGTATTATTTTACTAGATTTTTCTTCTTTTTTACTTGATAATTTTTCTCTTTCTAATTTAAATACTTCATCTAATCTTTTGTATGATAGTTGTGCTCTTTTATATACTGAAATAAGACCTGGTAACCATGAAACTGGCCCAACAAATAAACCTATATACCCATTAAATGCAACGAAATCTCCAGTTGTTATTGTTCCTTGTAATACTAATTTTGAGCCATATAATAATGAAATTCCATAACATAGTCCAAAACAAATATTAATACATGTTGATAATAGTGTTGAATGTACATCTACTGAATTATTTGCGTTTCTTAATAATTTATTTTTTCTTATAAACTCCTTTAATTGATGCATTTCTCCTGAATATGCTTTTGTTGTTCTTATTGCATCTGTGCTTTCTTGTACGTATTCAGAAAGTTCTGTAAAATATTTTTGTGATTTCCTAAAGCTTTTTTCTACATATTCTTTTATTTTTACAATTAAAAACGCTGTTACTATAATAGGTAGTAGTGTTAAAATGGTTAAACTTAAATTTACCCCTGATACCATAGTAAATGTTGCTATAATTAATGTGAAGACTATTCTACTGCCATAAGAAAATAGTCTATATACAAATTTTCTAATTTCTGAAATGTCTTTAACAAAATAAGACATTAATTCTCCATTTTTTATATTTTGTAAGCTAGTCATTTTTATTTTTGTAAATTGCTCAAATAAACTGTTTTTTAAATCTCTTTCTACACTCCTAGGCACATAACCAGCAAGCCATCTCCAAGGTAATCTAACTATTAATAGCACTATTGTTATTCCTATTAAGTAAAAGATATTTTGAACAATTAAATCTTTATTAGCTTCTATATCATATAAAAGGTCTATTATTTTTCCTATTATTTTAGGCGGATATGTTAAAAAATAGATATTAAGCATTATAAAAAATACTTGTAAAAATGCTTGTAATTTATATCTATTTGCTATTTTTAACATTATTTTCTTCATGAATATTTCTCCTCTTTCGTAAAACTATATTTTTCCTTATTATATAATAAAGTATTTTACAAAAAAAAGAAATAGCAATTTTACTATTTCCTTTATTTATAAACTAATTTTAACCTGATATATAAGGTATTTATTAACAAATTTTTCTAATATTAAATTTATATTACATTTCTATAACATCTAAATTATATATATCTCTTATGTATAAAATTTTACATTATAAATACACTGCTATACCGACTCCAACTTTAGCATCATATGAAATTGGAAATGATAATGTGTCACCTGCATTCATTTGGACTGTTAGATTCCCAGCATGATATTCATACCAGTTTGATGTCCCATAAATTGTAGTATTACCTCCATTATTTTTTTTATAATATAATACTGATGTACCATCCGAGTTAGCTAATGAATAAGCAATTTTATAAGTCCCTGCAACTTTCGCTGTTATTGTATTTCCAGACTGAGTTGCAACTGCAGAGTTTACTCCATATCCAGCACATATACCTCCAGACATATTCCCTACCTGTAAACCTGCTCCATAAAAGAAAAATCCCACAAAATTTCCAGTTCCAACTTTTTGAGCATTTACCCCTGCATTGTACCCATTATTGTATACAGTACTAGTATTAACTTTTCCACTTCCATTATGATATCCTGCGGGTATTGTAACACTTCCACTCCCTGTTGGAGTGCTTGACCACGCTCCTCTATTTGTCATACTCCCTGTTATTTTGCTTCCATTTACCCAGGCTGTTTTTCCACTTAGTATATTTCCTGCTACAGCTGTTGCTGATGTTTGGCTTGAAAGTGAATTTGCTGTTACTTTTCCACTTCCGTTATGATATCCTGCTGGTATT
>CALXRX010000034.1 GCA_944390975.1 uncultured Clostridia bacterium
TCTTCATCTGTTGCTGCATCTCCTCCTGTTGTTCCTCCTCCTTGATTATATATTTCATCTATTTTTATTTCATATCCCTCATCTGTTTTTATTGTGTTTCCATCTTCTTGTAATTCTCCATAGTTTCCTGCTATTTCTTCTAGTTCTTCTTTTGTTAGCCCTGTTCCTCCTTTTTCTAGTTCTTTATCTAATATTGCTAGTTGCATATCTTCTTTTATTGCTGCTATTTCTTGGGCTTCTTTTGCTTTTTGTGCTTGGGTTATTATTCCTCTATCCCCTAGAGTTAAACTTAGAGTTACTCCTGATAAAATTAATAATATTACTATTGTTACCACAAGCGAAACTAAGGTTATTCCTTTTGCTTGTTTTACTAGCTTTTTTCTTACTTCTTTTAAGTTATTATTTCTCATTTCTTTCTTCATCTGTTCCTCCTTTTAGTTTTTTATTTACTTTTTTTATTTTTATTATCAATCTAAAATACATATTATCTTTCTATTATTCTATTTTCAATAGTTTTAATGCTTTTTAGCTATCACTTTTTTACATAATTTTATGTCATAGCAAATACATGTGATATTAGTATGACCAAACAGGTTTTAGATAATTTGCAATAAAAAAACTAGTACAAATTCTCTCTTCTATATAAGAATTTTCGTACTAGTTTTTTAACTTATTTTTTAATACTAATTAATTATATTCCTAATTCATAGGCAGTAGCTTCCGAACTTCCATCTCCTTTTATTACTTTTACATCTTGATTTAGAAGTATACATGGGCGAAGTCCAAGTGAGTGTTCACGAGCGTTAGTATTACCATCTGAAGTAGTATAACATAGACTGTTGTTAGATAGACCACCATCAATAGCAACATAACGTATACGGAAGTCACAATAAGTTGGAGATGAATTTACACGAGATGCTAACCAATAATACTCTTCCGTTGTCCATATACTAGCTGCCTCCATTGCTTGTTTATCTGTGGTATAATTTGTATCTGTCAATTTTTTACATCCTGTATCTTTACTAGTCCATCCACTTGGTAATATATAATCATCTGGTATAAAAGATGTTCCTTCTACTTCTGTATTTTTTGCATTAAATTTTCCATCTGCTCCTATTGTTGGAACACTTCCTGTACACCTTCCATCTAGTGCATATTGACTGCTTGTTGCGTAATATTCTGCTTTTTGGTTTAGTATATCTATGGCATTATTAAAACTAGCCATTGATGTTTCCCATGCTGATAAGTCATTATATCCAGCTGTTCCTAGTGTTACATTTTCTACATTTTTATCTGATATTATTTGTAATCCATATATGCCATCATTGTATAATACTCGAAATGTTTTTATTCCATTGTCGCCTACACTTTCTATACCTGTATCATATTTTACATAGTCTCCAGGCATTGCTACGCTTTTTAATGTTTCATAATTTGTAACAGGTGTATCTGTGTTGCTATTTCCTGTTCCTCCTATTATATTATTTATTGTATTTTCAAAATCTATTAATCCTGCAAGTTCTTTATCCTGTGCATCCATATAGTTCTTTCCAGCCATCTCTGCTGTTCTAAATATTCCATTTTCTCCTAGTGTTAGGTTTATTGTTACTCCCGCTAATATTAATAGTACTATTATTGTTATAATTAACGCTATTAATGTGATACCATTTGATTTAACAACTTTATTGATATTTGTTTTTTTACTTTTTAATATTTCTTTCATTCTTTTGTTCACCTTCCCAATTTTCTATATTTTACACAAATTTATTAGATTTTATTCTTTTACCTAACATATCTTTCAACCTAGTACTATAATCCTACTAGTTCAAATGGTGAATCTTCACTTCCATCTCCGGTATTCGCCTTAATTTCTTGTTTTAATGTTACTACTGGTCGAACACCTCCAGTTCGTTTTTCAGGAAGAGAACGTTTATCTTTATAAATATACCATAAATAGGCATTATCTAAACTCCCATTTTCATAAATGATACGCATATAAAATGTAGCATAACCTTCATAAGAATTAATATAACGAGATGCTAACCAGTACCATTTACTTGCTCTTCGTATTCCGTTTGTATTTTGGCTATTAGCTATTTCCATAGCATTATAATCTGTCTCATAATTCATATCAAATGTCTTCAAACCCAAATTTCCATTTTCATATCCATTTGGAGTGAATGATAAAGTTACAGTATCTGTTACATCATAATCTGGATTTATCGGATTACTTCCAACACTTCTACCACTTGTTGCATATCTTGTATCTACATAATTTCTGCAAAAATTATTTAATGTATTTATTGCATTATTATATGCTCTTATTACTTTTTCTTCATCCTCTGCTGTCCTTATATTTTCATCTCCATCTGAATCTTCATGACCTAATGTTAAGCTTCCTACAATATCTGCACTTATTATTTGTAGTCCATACGTCTCATCATTGTATAGTACTTGCCACAATCCTGTATAATCTCCTGTATTAAAGGTTTGATTTTCATTTTGTCCTGTTTGTTCAGGTGTCATATTAAATGACTTCGCAGTCGGAATGTATTTTACATAATCTCCAGGCTTTGCTATACTTTTTAATGTTTCATAATTTGTAACAGGCTCATCTGTACCACTATTTCCTGTTCCTCCTACTATATTATTTATTGTATTTTCAAAATCTGCTAATCCTGCTAATTCTTTATCTTGTGTATCCATATAATTCTTTCCCGCCATCTCTGCTGTTCTAAATATTCCATTTTCTCCTAGAGTTAGATTTATTGTTACTCCCGCTAATATTAATAGCACTATAATTGTTATAATTAAAGCAATTAATGTAATTCCTATCTCGTTTTTTGTTTTATTTTTCAAATTCTTTATCATTTTTTCTTCCTCCATTTACCTTTTCTTTTGCTATATTTTCTCCGTTATTTTTATTTTTTACATTTCATACACCTTTTATTCATTTTGATTTTATATTCTATTATTTTACCTAACTTTATGATTCTATTTTATATTTACTCATATTACTTGTCAAGCGTTTTATATATTTTTTCCCTGTTTTTCAAGTACTTTTACAGTTTTTGGTAATCATGTGTTTTCATAAATTCCTTAAAACACAAAAAACTAGTCAAATTTTCTCTGGTTTTACTTGAGAATTTTTGACTAGTTTTCATTTACATAATGCTTCTTACATTTTTTCTTCTATTTTAGAGTATCACGTTCCTTATATTCCTAATTCATATGCAGTTTCTTCTGAAGTTCCATCTCCTGCTATTACTTTGATATCAGATTTTAGAGATATACAAGGACGAAGCCCAGACTCAATGCTACGGCTATATGCGTGGCCATCAGAACCCAGATAACACAAGTAGTAGCTGTCCAAGCCTCCACTGGTATCCACAAAACGCACACTGAAACGGCAAAGAGACGAATATGAATTCACTCTACGGGACGCTAGCCAATAATACTCTCCTGTTGTCCATATATTGACTGCCTGCATTGCTGTTTGGTCTGTTGTATAATTTTCATCTGCATCTTTCATGCTATTTGCTCCTTCTACTGTTGAACTAAATTGCAATTGCACTGGCCCTACATTTTCTGTATTCTTTGCATTAAATTTTCCATCTGCCCCTATTGTCGGCACACTTCCTACACATCTTCCATCAAGTGCATACATACTACTTGTTGCGTAATATTCAGCTTTTTCATTTAATATAGCTATTGCATTATTATATGAATCTCTTCCTTGCTCCCATGTACTTAACTTTATTAATGGTGTCTCTTGTATAATCTCGTCTGTACTTTCCTGCGCTAATGGCACAATTTCTATATTTTTATCTGATATTATTTGCAATCCATATGTGTCATCATTATACAATACTCTAAAAGTTACTATCCCGTTTTCTCCTACTGAGCTTATTCCTGTATCGTATTTTACATAAGCTCCTGGTATTATTGCTACTGTGACTTTACATGTTACTTTTACTCCACTTCCATCTGCTGCTTCTCCTGTTATTATCGCTTCTCCTATATTTACACCTGTTATTACTCCATTTTCTACTTTTACTATTGTTTCATCATTACTTTCCCATATTATATTTTTATTACTTGCATTTTCTGGCTTTATAGTTATTTCCAAATTTTCTGTTCTATTTAATCCCAATGTTACTTCTGTATTGCTTAATATTATTTCTTCTACTAATTGCTGTTTTTCTTCTCCCTCTGTACTACCTCCACCTATTATATTATTTATTGTATTTTCAAAATCTGCTAATCCTGCTAATTCTTTATCTTGTGCATCCATATAATTCTTTCCTGCCATTTCTGCTGTTCTAAATATTCCATTTTCTCCTAGAGTTAGATTTATTGTTACTCCCGCTAATATTAATAGTACTATTATTGTTATAATTAACGCTATTAATGTGATACCTTTACTATTTGCCTTTTTACTTAATAAGTAATATTTACTTTTTGATTTTAGACTTTTCTTCATTTTTTCTTTTTCCTCCTTTGTTTTCTTTCTTGTTTTTTACTTATATTAGTTTTTTGCAATTTTTTACTTTTTATTCATTTAGCTTTTGCAGTAAGATACGTACTTCTATTTATTTAATTATCAATGTACCATATATGTTTAAAGTCTGTTAAACTTTTTCCATTTTATGATTCTATTTTATATTCACTTATATTACTTGTCAAGCTTTTTTTATATATCTTTTTTCCTGTTTTTCAAATATTTTTACAGTTTTTGGTAGTCATTTGTTTTCATAAATTTTTAAGACACGAAAAAACTAGTCTAAACTTCCTCAGATTTTACTCTTAGAATTTTTGACTAGTTTTCATTTACATAATGCTTCTTACATTTTTTCTTCTATCATTACTCTAAAATATATATTTAGAAAATTTTTATAAAAACCGCGTAAGCGTTTTATTAGTTATAATACTTTACTAATGTATATTCTTTATCTTCATTTAACGATTTATCATTATTATAATAATCAAATCCTAGCTTTTTATAAAATTCGCATCCATATATTGAAGAAAATACCAAAATTTCTTTTGCACCATTATCTACTGCATATTTTTCTATCTCTTTAATTAATTTTTTTCCTATTCCTTTATTATGATTTCCTATTTTTACAAATACTGTTAGTAATATATATTTATTTCCTGTACTATCTCCTTTATATCTATCAATGCTTGCTGTTCCTACAACTTGACCATCTTCTACTGCAATATAAGTTTTTTTACGTTTTGGAAAACTTTTTATTATTTCTTCTGTTGTAAAAAGCTTAGCTAATTTATCAATTACTTCTTTTCCATGATCTTTAATATTTATTTCGTACATATTACTTAATACTATTGTTGAAATTTCTTCTGCATACTTTTCTTCATATTCTTTTATTTCTATCATATACAACCTACTTTCCAAAATATAGTTAAAAAATTAACTGATATTTACTTTTTCTTTTATGTGTACTTCTAATTCTTCTATAAAATTTATTATAATATCTTCTAATAAAAATTCTTTTTTATATTCTTTTTTTAATGATGTTGCAATATCTATGGTTTCTTTACTAAATTCTATTTCATTAACATTAAATCCTATTCCTATTAAAAGTTGTTGTACATCATTTTTTAATATTTTGGTTTCTGTTAATATCCCACCAATTTTTTTATTATTTAGTATTAAATCATTTGGTGGTTTAATTTGTAGTTTAATTCCATATAAATTAAGAATTACTTTTCTAATTATTTCAGCTATTTTTATTGTTATTCCGTCTAAAATATCTATTGTACAATTAGGATATATTATTATGGTCATTGTTATATTTTTTCCTTCACTTGAATACCATGTTCTTCCTTTTGTCCCTTTTCCTTTTGTTTGATTATCTGTTATTACAATTGTTCCATTTTTAACGGGTATATTTACTAGTTCTTTTGCTTTATCCTGCGTAGAAGAAATTTCTTTATAATATTTAATTTCCTTACCAATAAATTTTGTTTTAGCTTTTTTTATTTTTTCTATATTCATTTACTTCAATTCCTTATCAATTAATATATCTTTTAATTATTTTATATTAGCTTAATGATTTTTTCAATAAAATCTTAATATTTTTTAACCTTTATTTTGTTGACTTTTATATTTAATGTAAATATAATTATAAGAACTATACTATATGGAAGGATTGATTTTTCTAAAATGGAAAAAGAGTTAGAAAATAATGTTAAGCCTGCTGACAAAAAGATGACTATAATTAACTTTTTAATAATTATTACTATTTTTGTAGGCTTATTTATTTATATGATTTGTGTTGATGGACTAGATAATATTTTAAACTTATTAAAAGTTATAGATTATTCTTGGGTTTTTGCAGGTATAATTTGCATGGCTTTATTTTGGATAAGTGAAGCTGTTTGTCTTCATATTGCTATTAGAAAATTATATCCTACTCAAACCTTTTTCAATAGTTTTAAAATTTGTATGTTAGGTCAACTATTTAATAACATTACTCCCTTTTCTTCTGGTGGTCAGCCAATGCAAGCATATTATATGTATAAAGACGGAAAAAAAGTAAGTGATTCTTTTTCTATATTCACCATGAAATTTGTAATTACTCAAACAGCATTAGTTGTTTTTACTTTAATTGTTACTATTTTTCAGTTTGACTACTTTAAATCCCTAATGAGCAATTTTCTATTTTTAGCTATTATTGGATTTACTGTAAACATTATTGCAATTATTTTTATATTGATAATTGGTATTAATAAAAAATTAGCATTAAATATTCTAAAAGGAATTTATATATTTTTAGGGAAAATAAAAGTTTTTAAAAATGTAGATGAAAAATTAGAAAAACTAACCTTAAGTGTGAATAACTTTAATGAACAATTTAATTTTATGAGAGGTCAAAAATCTACTGTTATACAAATGTTTATAGCTGCTACAATACAAACTTTATTATATTACTCTATTACATACATGGTATATAGGGCTTTTGGTAATTCTGGTGTAAGTATATTTAATATAATTCCTGCTCAAGCTTTTTTACTAATGCTTATGACCTTTATACCAACTCCTGGCTCTGGCGGAGGTGCTGAAGGAGGATTTTTATTAATATTTAACTCTATTTTTAAAAAAGGAACAATTAACTTAGCAATTCTATTTTGGAGAATATATACTTTTTATTTACCTATTATATTTGGTGCTTTATTTTTAATTCCTTTTAAGAAAAAAGAGAAAAAAATGGGGTGTTAATATTCAATATTAACACCTTGTTTTTTGTTATTAGTTTCTAATTTAAGATTATCATTTTACCCATTCGTTTGGTGTATAAACTGTTCCTACAAACCATATTTCACTTGTGTTTTTATCCATTATGAAATACATAAATGGCTTATTTATCTTAACTTCTATTGGCGGTTTTCCTTGTATTCCAAATTCTACGCTATCAAGCATAGACAATATTGTAGTAGCTGATGCTTGAATTCCATTTTCAGAAAAATTAATGTTTGCTTTATGTAATGCCTCACCTACGCAAAGAACTTTACTTGACATATTTGAAAAATCTGCTAGTTTTTCATTAAATGAGTCTGTTATTCCTAATTTTTTTAAGTCTTCTTTCAAATCTAAATTATAATCAAATGAAAATTTTGGTATAGAAATATATAATCCATTTTCAGCTTTAGATGCCATTGTTAAATTGTTAGTAATATTATTTAAATCTTTAGATGAAAAATTTTCTACATACTCTGACAAATTATTATTTGGCATTATTGCTAAAAATTGCATATTCACATCCTCATATTCTTCTAAATCCATTGCTAGTGCTGTAATATTTTTATCTTTATAATATGAAATATAATCACTTTCTGCATTTTTATTCATCATAGTAGCATTTATAGTATTTCCATCTTCTAAGTAAAAAGTCTCTCCATGTGTGTTTGTATTCTCAAATTTATCTTTCCATTCCATTTCCATAGCTAAAGCATTTATTAAAATCATTTCGCTGTTTGGATTTGTTACCATTTCATCACTTAACATGTTTTTTATTTGTCCAAAAGTTTTATTCTCAATCCAACTATTAATATTATCTGCATTTTTAAAAGCATCATATTTAATTTCAGCATTATATTTTTCTTCTAATATATTTCTATATTCATCTTTTACATAATTTGAATAAGTATCTCTAATATATACACTGTTTGCAAAAGATAATACATCATTTATATTACTATATTTTATTATATTGGTGCCTGTAAGTATATTTTCAATTTGCACCTTTGTATTTCCATTTGCTCCATCTTTTAGCATATTTAAAGCATATTTTATAGACAATGGACTATAAATGATATTTTTATTATTATTTTCTATTTTTAAAAATTTTAAATTAAAATCTGTATCTTGTACATATTGTCCTAAGTTTTCAAATTGCTCATAATTATTTTTTTCCAATTGTTTTCCCTTATTGCTTAGTATCATTATTATTATAGTTAATATAATTATTATTGATATTACTAGTATAATCAACAATGTTGTTAATTTTATTTTTACTTGATCTTTTTTCTCCATATTTTTAACCTTCATCCATTTTTATAACTTGCATTTTAATCATATTTATACAATTAAAAAAAATATACAACCTTTTTTGTATTATTTGGCTCCTTTGCGAGAGACGTTTTCCAAAATTCTCTTATTTACCGCTTTAAATAAAGTTATAGCAAGTATTTCAAAATTTTGTACCCACAATCTTGAAATTTGTTGCCTTAATTATGCTTTTAATTTAACATAACTCTTCAAGTTTTGCAAGAGCAAATTTCAATAAAAAATAAAAAGTTATTACTCCACCTATTCCATTTTTAATACGTTTAAGTTCACACTGCTAAAGGTTCTAGTTGCTTAATAAAGTCTAATATTGTATCTAGAACTATATGTGTATCTTCTTCTATCCAGTTATATCTACTGTTGTATACATTATCTAAAAAATAATAGTTACTAAATATTTTTCTTAGTTCATTCTCTATTTCACTAACATTTTTAATTTTTGAATTGTCTTCTATACAATATATATTTACTAATTTAATTAATAATGACTTGTCCATATTTCCTTCTGTTATAAGATAATAAAAATCATATATATCTTTATACCTCGTAGTTCTAATCCCATGTTTCAACAAAGATAATAATTTTTCAACAAAGATTTGTTCTTTTGTGTTTATTAGTAACATCATACTATCATTAAATACTTCAAAATTAAACATATATTCTTCTTGCTTAATATCTAAATTTTTATGTACTCCAATATCAATTTTAGTTTCTATTTGATTTCCAAATGAATCTTTCAAAATAATATGTACTCTTTTTCCATGATAATCTTGATGTTTTAAGGGTTTAATCTTTTTATTAACTAAAATTTTTATTCCATCATCTATCTGATTTAGTTTATCAAACAATAATATTATGCTTTTATCTTCCAGTGAATACCTGATTAAGTCTATATCAATATCAACAGTTGCTCGTCTTTTGTCATTTGTTATATTAAACATAACTACTCCACCTTTAACTGTAATATTGTTTCTATAATTTGACTTTGCAATTTTACTTAATATTATATCTTGTGCAACTTTTGATGTTGCATAAGCATCTTCATATCCTTTTTCAAAATAAAAGTCTATGCTTTCTAGTAAATTTATCACTAAAAAACCTCCCTATGTATAATTTCAAAAATGTTTTTTCCATTAGCAAAACATTCTAAATAATCTACAAGTAAACTCATATCTATTTCATCTGCAATTTCTCTATAATTTCCTATTATCTCTTTATAATAATCAAATGATATTGTATTTCTATTTCTTATTAGTTCTATTAGCATTCGTTCTTTGTTGTATATATTAATTTTTACATTGTTATAATTTAATTCACTTTTACCTGTTTTAAAAAAATGATTTGCCATGAATATTTGCTCTATTTTATCATTTACTATTTTTTTTGCATTGTGCCTTGTTGCTATAAAGTATTTACTTGGTATATAGTCAGTTAACCCTAAATAAAAAAATGCACTTTCTGACGTAAAAACACTATTAGGATATTTTTTTACAATATATTCCAAATGATTATATTTTTCAGTATCTGAATATAGTCCATTTTCAATCTTATATAGTTCTTTATTTGCTACTTTTTTCTTTATATTATAATTATCTAATCCATTAATTTTTAATTCACTATATGTATATATCATTTTTTACCCCCCAACTATATATTAAACTAAAATAAGGCGTTTGTCAACAAGATCGCCTTATTTTAGTTTATTTTTTATTTTCTTTTGAAACGGTTTCAGTTTTTGTGTTCGTATTATAACTAGGTGGCTGGGGTGGTAGGATTCGAACCTACGCATCGATGGGTCAGAGCCATCTGCCTTACCGCTTGGCTACACCCCAATGTTTTTACTTAATTATAATAACATAATACAAATAAAAATTCTAGTATTTTATAGAATTTTTATTTGTATTAAATATTTATTCAATTTTACTTAGTTAATATTGTAAGCCTACAATTTCATTTGCATATTTTTCATAGTTAGGCATATATTTTCTTATTTCTTCATAGAACTTCTTAGTATGTGTTTTATATTTTAAATGTACAAATTCATGTAATACAACATAATCTATAATTTCTGGTTTGTACTTAACTATATCTGGATTAATTGTAATTTTTTTGTCCTTAGAACATTTTCCAAGTGTATTTTTTATTCTTAATAATTCATAATCTTCTGGAGCATATCCTAATAATATTCTTGTTTTTTCCATACTATTTTCTATTTCTCTTTCTGCAATTACATTATAGATTTTTTGTGTTAAAAGATTTAACATTTCTGTGTTGTTTACCTTTTTATAGTTTTTTGGTAACTCTATTTTTATTTCTCCATCTATAATATCTACTTGTGGTGTTTTTCTATTGTTTTTATATTTAATTTTCACATTACAATCTTTTCCTAATATTTTTACTGTTCCACCACTTATATATTCTTCTTTTTTTATTTCATATTCTTTTAGTTTTTCTAAAATCCATTTTTTCTTTTCTTCTACAATTTCTTGAATTTGATTTTTGCTAAAATACCATGGAGCTTGTACTATAACTTCTCCGTTTTGTACTGATATATATAGATTATTATTAATATTTTTATCTACTGTATATGTTATTATTTCATTTCTATTTCTAAATATATTCATCTTTATCTTCTCCTTTTATCAAAAATATGTTTCAAGAACTTTTGTTTGTTTTATTGTATATTTTATTTCCAATTTTGTCAATAGTTTTTTTAAAAAATTTTTAATTTTGTTAAAATTCAGACTACAAGTACTTAATTAATAGGCAATTGTATATAAATATTAGTAAAAAGACTACCAACAATCGTCGGTAGTCTTTTTACTAATTCATTATTTAACTAATTCATTAATTCCTGGTAGTATTCTTCAAGAAAATCTAAATATTCTTTTATATTTTCAATAGATATACTGCCTGTTACATCTCTTACAAGAGCGTAGAAATCCTCTTTCACCTCCATTTCGGATTTAGTAAGCACTTTCTTTTTACTACCATTTTGATGACTAAACTTGCTTTCTCCATATTTCTTTTCAATTTCTTTATAAAACAAATATTGCAAAGCCTCTTCTGTGTTGGATTTTGCAGTTTCTTCATCATCACCAAGCATAAATGTTACCGCATTTTTCTTAAGAACAATGTAACCATATACAAAAATTGGGTTATCTCCATATCCTCCATTATCCTTTGTAAGTTCGATTTTACCAATTTTTGTGTCATTTTTAATTACATCATCAAGCTTACTTATTCTTAATGATTCATATTCGTGCTTCTTCATACCACGAATTTTCCTAATGCGATTCATCTCTACTGCATTTCGGAGTGCAACAATGTTTTCCTCTATTCTTGATAACTCATTAGAACAGAAATATACTTTTTCTCCAGAATCAAAAAAGACTTCTTTTTCGCTTGTCGTAAATAATGTTTCATTGTCTAAGTATACTACCCATTTTTCCTCAAAATATTTGTAATCCGCTATAAACTGCTTCCCGTCGATTACAACTACTTTTTGAGGCTTGCTCCAATTACTATAATAACTTAACTCTTCTTCATACTTTGCTTTAAGTTCTGCATATAGAGGATGCTTTTTATCATAATATGATTCAGAATACACTTCAATCCCTGCAATCCTTTTTCTAATAATGATTTCAACTGCATCTTCAGATTTTGAATAGCAAAGACTACTTTCCTCAGTTATTACATTTGGTGCAAGTTCATATATTGTATTTAAGTTCATCCTGCTAGCAAAACTAACTATATTCAAAGTATAACTTTTTCCATAGTAGTTTTTGCTTTCAATTTTTTTTGGTATACCGACAATGATATTCGAGTCTCTTGATATACAGCTATTTCTATCCAGTTGCATTCTTGTTTCATCAATACCACAGTATTCATATGTAAGCCATTTTTTTACGTATACATTTGAAACTAAGCCAGACAAACAAGATTTTAAAATAGCCTTTCTATCATTTTTACTCGACATTTCTACAATGTCTTTCAAAATTCCTTTTAACTTTTGGATATGATCTCTTATCTTAAAGAAGTTCTTCTTGTTAATACCTAGATTTTTGAAATCGATATATCCTAGCTTATTAATTGAATTCCATACATCAAATTCAGCTAGTAAATCACTTTCTTCTTCTGTAGTAAAATCGGCATATCGACTTCCTTTTGTGAGAAGACCTCCCATTTCAATAATTGAGGCTATAGTCATAACTTGCTCTGTAACGCCATACTTTTCGGCCTCAACTACCATTCTGGCAAAGTTTGTAGATACCGGAATTTTAACTATTTTATGTCCAAGTTCTGTTACCTGATTGCCGGATAAAGCTCCAATTGAGTTCAATTCTTTTTTCGCTTTATGTATTTCATTAGTATCCGGCTGATGAAAAAATTCAAGTTTTTCAGCATCTAAACCGATTTCAGCTATCTGCAATACAACTCGATCAAGAATACTTCTTTGAATTTCTGGTATAGGATATTCTCTCCGACTGTTTATAGGAGTATCTGAACATAAAATATATTTTCCAGATTTTGTTCTTCCAGCACGCCCTTTTCGTTGCATAATGTCAGAACGACTAATGTCTCTTAAGAAGAGACCTTGTATGCCGTTCTCTGATATTGACATTCTTGCTTCTCCAGTATCTACAACAACATCGATATCTGGTATCGTAATAGATGTCTGTGCAACATTTGTTGCCACAACCACTTTCGGATTAGAATAATATTCAAAGCATTTCTTCTGATCATCCCAATCCAATTCTGCATGTAATGGTAGAACTGTAGCATCTTCCTCCTTCAAGTTTTCCATTACTGTCTGAATTTCTTTTTTACCAGCAACAAACACCAAAATATTTTTGCCTTTATTGATGTTTTCTTTAATTGTATCAATTAAAGCATATTTGGGTCTTTCTTCAACTGCAACATCATATAGATTTTCTGCTATATTCATTACTGCAACATCTTTACCAAAAAAGTTGGCAAGTTGATTAGTCTCTAAAGTTGCACTCATCATCACAACTCTAGTATTCCACTTTTTATACATGAATTTGCTCCAGGCAATTAGAAGTTCGATATTTCTGTTCCATTCATGTACTTCGTCTATTACCAGAACATTTTCAGTTTTGCAGTCTTCATTGAATATTGTTTTGATAAGTTGAAGCCCATCAGTACAATATACAATCTTGCTATCAGAAGAAGAACACTTTTCATAAGCTGTCTGGTATCCTACTTCTTGACCTATAGCAACGCCCATCTCTTCAGCTATCCGTCTAGCTAAAGTTTTTGCTGCCATGATTCGTGGTTCAGTTACAATTATTTGTCCGAAGTATTCGTCCAAAAATTGCGGAACTTGTGTAGATTTACCAACCCCCGCATTAGCAGATATAATCGTGAAAGAATGATTACGAACTGCCTCGATAATTTCATTTTTGTACTTAGTAATTGGTAATATCATTATTACTCCTCCTTATAAAGTTGAAATTGGATTTTTCTAAATTTTCAATGTGCTATTTTAATTATATCACTTTTTTATGTAAAACTCAAATTGGTTAATTTATGTGTATATATTTACCATAAATTGCCAATTATTACTATTGGTTTATTTAAATTACACAAAAATGCTTATTTTAGGCTATTTTAACTCAACATTAATTGAACAATTAAAAAAGCAGAGATAAGAATACGGTTCAGGTATTCTACCCCAACTATTGACATTGAACCACAACAAAAAAGACTGATATATCAGTCTTTTTTTGGTGGCTTGACCTGGAATCGAACCAGGGACACAGGGATTTTCAGTCCCTTGCTCTACCAACTGAGCTATCAAGCCTTGTAATATAAAAAAATGGCGACCTGGAACGGGCTCGAACCGTCGACCTCTAGCGTGACAGGCTAGCGTTCTAACCAACTGA
>CALXRX010000035.1 GCA_944390975.1 uncultured Clostridia bacterium
ATTTTCTAATGTACTCTTGAAATGTATAGCTTTGTTTAGTAAATATTAATTTTATTATGTTTGATACATAAATTATAATAAATGCTAACATAAAGCCTTTGGATACTGTTAGTGCTAAGTCTATATTGTTTATAGCTAAATATATAAATATTGAGTTAGAAAATTTTCCTTGCTGTGTCATTATTCCTTTTAATACTTCTGCATCTTGCATATATAGTAAATAGCATCCTGCTAATACAACAATGAATAATAATGCCCATAAAGCTGAATATGCTATCTTCTTAAGCGCATTTTCTTTTCTATAATAGTATAAAACAATGAATGGTATTAGTAATATTGCAAAGTATTTTACTGCTGTAGCTAATGCTAAAAATATTACTGTTAAAAATAAGTTCTTTTTTCGTATGAAAAAGTATAGCCCAAGTAGTATAAAAAATATAACTAATATTTCATTATGTACGTTAACTATTCCATCAAATAATATAAGTGGATTTAGAGCATACATTAATGTAAATATGTTTTTTCCTTTAAATATTTTATGTATTAAATAAGTATTTACTAGATGCAAAATTAGATTAAATAATTTATAAATAAAAAGTGCCAAAGTTAAGTTTCCAAAAGATAAACCACTTAATATTTTACAAATAAAAGGCCATATTGGTCCATAAACTATAGTTTGATTGCTCCACGTATTTTGCATTTTTAATAATATTTCATCTGTTTTTGCTTCTTCACTATTTTCTAGCACTTCATCTACAGTAGTATAGTATGGGTTTATTCCATAGTGAGCTTCACTCCACCCTGTTCCTATATAATAAAATACATCTGTACTTGTTAATGGTAACATTATAAAAAATATTATACCTATAATTAAAACAAATTTTGCTATATCTTCTTTATTTTTAAAAATTTTTTTATGTTCTTTTAATATTTTGTAATAAATAAATGATATTCCCAAAAAGATTCCAACAAAAAATATAGTTCCTATTATTTTAGCAGGTGTTAAATTAGTTGTTGGAGAAGTATAAAAAAAAGTAAATGTAGAAATTAAATCAAAAACTTTTCTTCCAGAAATTAAATACACTATTGATGGACTTATAAAGCATATACTAAGTACTATAAATATTGTTTTTAAATTTAATTCTTGTTTTATCTTTTCCATTTTTACCTCTTTTTTAATAATTTTTCTTATTTAAATCAAACTATATCATACTTTTTTAAAATTATCTACACAATTATAGATATTTTTTGCTTTTACGGTTAATATTCAGACTATAAGTATGGAAAAACACCACCAATAAATGGTGATGCTTGTTCCTGACACTACAGAAGTCCTAGTCTCATATTATCTGCAATCATTGCAATAAACTCGCTATTACTTGGTCTTTTCTTTGGATTTGAACTAGAATATCCAAAAACCTTATGCCACATTTGGCTGTTTCCTTTGATCATAGCAGTCTCGATTACATTCCTAATTGCACGCTCTACTCTTGATGGAATAGTATCATAGCGTTTTGCTATAAGAGGATACAGTTTTTTAGTAACTGACTGTATTAAACTTTGGTCTTTATATACTTCCATTATAGCAAGCCGTAAATAACTGTAACCATTGTTCGCCGTCGGTATTCCAAATTCATGCAAGATTAATGATACTTTCTTTTCAATGTCATTTTCTTCTTGTCCTGTTGAATTTTCTTTAATATCTTGTTTTCCATCCTCCTCTATTATTTTTCCAATTTTCTGGATAGTTAATGCAATTTCTTGCATGCTTGTCGCAAGCTTTGTCAACTCCAAAGCTAAAATTTTCCGTTCTTCTTGTGTCATTTTAATACTCCTTTCTTTTGTACTATCAATTGTAACACATTCATTAACATAATGTCAATACTAGCAAGTTTTACTTCTCCTTTATTATAACAATTCTTTTTCGATCTTCTTTTGATATCTATCTTCCTCAGAAAAAATACATCCACAATATTTTTGCATATATAATCCAAGTTCTCTTGCTTTGGCTTGTCCTTGTCTAAAGCCTACTCTAAAATCTCTATATAGGAATTGCAAGCCATATTTACTTGCTAATTCTTCTCCTATTTCTTTTATTGCCTCATGGTTTTGATATGGGCTAACTAATAATGTTGTAGTAAATGTGTCATAATTATTTTCTTTTGCATATTGAGCTGTTTTTTCTAATCTTACTCTGTAGCAATAATTTATACACCTATTTTCTAAATCATTTATTACATTTTTAGTAAATTCTTTTAATCCATATACTTCTTGAAAAATTGCGTTTATTCCAATTTGTTGTGTATATTCTTTTAAACAATTTCTCCTTTCGCAGTATTCAGTATATGGATGTATATTTGGATTATACCAATATACTGTTGGCTCTATTTTTTCATTTCGTAATTCATCTATACAATATACACTGCAAGGTGCACAACATGTGTGCATTAATAAATTCATTTTTTCTTTCCTCCTTGTACTGAAAAATAGATTAATGTTCACATTCTACTATTCCACCATATTCATTTTCATATATTATGCTTCCTAAGTTGTGAATTCTTTCTTTTAATGCTTTATATAAATTTGTTCTATTAAAATATATAATATAATCTGCTTTATCTATATCATTTATTGTATTTACCATTTTTAGTGTAAGCCCATATTGTCCTTTTCCAGTTAATTTTCCATCTTTATTATTTACATATCTTGTAAGGGTATATGCCCAATATCCTTGTTCCATATCTCCAATTACTTCTACTTTATTATCATAATTTATGTTATCTGTAAAGTATTTTAATATTTCTAATTCACCATCATATAAATCTGTTACCTTATTTTTTATAATTGTTTTATTTGCTCCAAATACTTCTACAACTGTTGTTGGTCTTTCGTTTTCATTAAGTTCTCTATTTTCTAAAGTTGTATCCACAAATAATAAATTTAATATTATTAAAATTGTATAAAAAGATACAAAAGCAAATGGTAATTTTTTATTCTTTTTATATATTTCTACTAGTCCTTTGTAATTTAAATAGAATAGAATAAACCATAAAGCAAAATAGTTTTTGCTTAAATAATATATAGATACCTTATCAAATAAAAATCCAAATAATAAAAGTTCTATAAATGCTATGCAGAAAATCATATTCATTATAGCAAATTTATTTTCTTTCCATTTTTTTATTATTAAATATATTGGTATAGGTAATAAAAGTAGCAAATTAGAATATAAATTCACATATATATATCCGTATACTGAAAGTCCGCTATCAATTAGATGTGATGAAAAATTAAACATTGTCTCTGGATTTAATGTGCTATTTATTATAACTCCATATATTTGTGGTGCTATGTGATATATAAATCCTAAAAAGAACGGTACTAATAAAGTAGATACTAGTAGCAATATATTTTTCTTTGTAAATATACTTTTATCTTTTTCATAACTATGCATACAAAAATATATCCATAGTGCAGAATATACAAATGGTACAAACATATAATATGCACTAAACAAGCCAAAATTTAGTAATAAAAACATTAACACTATGTATATTGTTTTTAATTCTTTATTTTTAAAATAATATACCATATCAAAAATTAAGCAAATAAACAATATTCCCATGCTTAAATATTCAAATCCAAATAAAAAGCTGTTTAATGGGTAGCCCATTGTGTAAATAAGGCTAACTACAAATGCTAAAAATCTTGTTTTTTTATCTACTGCAAATGAAGATATTGTTGTAAACATAGCCCATGCTGTTATAAATAATACAAATATTCCAAAAATGATAAATATGTAATAATTATAAAAACTATCTATAATGCCATCAAAACATTTCATTAATAAACCTGAATTAACATATGAAACTGTTTTCCTTGTCGAAAATCCTCCATATACATCATCATTTTGTGTTACTAGTAAGGATTCCTCCTCTTCAAACATTTCAGATGTCAAATAATGTACTGATGGATCTCCTGTTTCATATTTTATATTAAATGGAAAACCAAAATTCAAATATGCTACTATTAATACAGCAATACCTAATAAAGATATATATAATAAATCTATTTTTCTAATTTCATAACTTTGTATTTGCTTTTTTCTAATTACAAAAAATAAAAGTATTAATGATATTATGAAATTTATTATTGATAACCCTAAAAGAGTTATAGGTATTGTAAAAAACGTTAATATATAACATACTAATGTGTTATAACAAAACATCAAACCTATTGTTATAGCTATAAAGCTTAGTATATTTAATTTTTTTGAAGATTTCTTTATTAATATAAAACTAACCATTAATATAATTGATGAAAAAATATATACTATCCCCATATTGTGTCCTTTCTATTACTTTAACTAAAGTTTATTCTTCAAGTGGTATACCTAAATGTCTATAAGCTTCTGGCATTGCTATCCTTCCTCTAGGAGTACGGGACAAAAATCCAATTTGCATTAGATAAGGCTCATACACATCTTCTATTGTTTCTACTTCTTCTCCTATTGTAGCAGATAGTGTTTCTAATCCAACAGGTCCACCTTTATATTTTAATATTATTGTTTCTAATATTTTTCTGTCTATTTCATCTAATCCAAGTTCGTCTATTTCTAACTTATTTAGAGCTATTTTTGCTATTTTTAAAGTAATTTCTCCATCCCCTAATACAGATGCATAATCTCTTACTCTTTTTAACATTCTATTTGCAATTCTTGGTGTTCCTCTTGAACGTCTTGCTATTTCATTAGCTGCTTTTTCATCAATACTAACTCCTAATATATTAGCAGATCTTTTTACTATTAATTCTAACTGGTCTGGTGTATATAATTCTAGTCTTGCAACTATTCCAAACCTATCCCTTAAAGGTGTTGTTAATGAGCCTGCTTTAGTTGTAGCTCCTATTAAAGTAAATTTAGGAAGGTCTAACCTTATAGATCTTGCACTTGGTCCTTTTCCAATAATGATATCTAATGTATAATCTTCAAGTGCTGGATATAAAATTTCTTCTACACTTTTGTTTAACCTGTGGATTTCGTCTATAAATAGAACATCAAATTCAGATAAATTTGTAAGAAGTGCTGCTAAATCTCCTGGTTTTTCTATTGCTGGACCAGATGTTATTTTTATATTTGAATTCATTTCATTTGAAATTATATTAGATAATGTTGTTTTTCCAAGTCCTGGAGGTCCATATAATAAAACATGGTCAAGAGGCTCGCCTCTCTTTTTTGCAGCCTCTATATATATTTTCATATTTTCTTTTACTTTATCTTGTCCAATATATTCACTTAGTACTTTAGGTCTTAGTGAATTCTCTAGTCTTTCTTCTTCTACACTTTCAAGTTCTGGACTAATTATATTTTCATTATCCATATCCATTACAATTCCTTCTTTTTTATTTTTCTATTATAACATTATATCCTATAAACAAACCTGTTTCTATTACTCCAACAATCTCTTTTAACTCTTTTTCTAAATTTTCACCTACGTTTTTGAAAATAGCATCTAATATTACATTGCCATTTTCTGTTATCACTGGTCCATCTTTTCCTTTAGCTAGTCTAAGAGTTATATCACTTGCTCCCATTTCAAACATTCTATTTCTTACATAGTTTATTGCTTGAGGAGTAACTTCAACTGGTATTGGAAATTTATCGCAAATATTTTCTACAAATTTTGAATCATCCACTAGTATATATGTTACTTCAGAACTTGCAATATTTAGTTTTTCTCTAAACATTGCTCCTCCTCTTCCTTTTACTAACCAGTTTTTTTCATTTACTTCATCTGCACCATCATAACTCCAATCTGGTTTTTTATCCATTAAATTAGCTGTTGGTATTCCTAATTCATTGCATAATAAGTTAATTTCATGTGAAGTTGGTATTCCTATAATGTGTAAGTTTTCCTCCTTCATTCTTTTTGCTATTTCTTTTGTTGCTACAAATGAAGTAGATCCTGATCCAATTCCAATTACGTCTCCATCTTTAACTTTTTTTGCAATTTTTTTTGCAATTTGTAATTTTTGTTCTAAATTAGAAATTTCCCCATTCCACTTTATTTTTTGTATTGTTTTTTCATCCCAATTCATAAGTTTACTCCTTTTATTTTTATATTTTAATTTTTTTCTATAATTGTTGATAATTGTGCATATGTATCTGTTGATAAAAGTTGTCTTGATACTTCTTTTCCATCCAGTTTTAAAATTCTATATGCTCTAGATTTATATCCCACATGTCCTTTTTGTACTGTTTTTGTAGTTCCTGGTGCAAGTGAAGAATTTGTTCTATATTCTGTTTGCATTGGAATTGTTTGTAAAGTTTCAGATTTTATAACGACTTCATACTCAACATCCTCTTTACAACCATATATATTAACAGTTATTTTTCCGCCATTTACTGTAGAAGTAATTTTTATTGGGTATTTCCTAGAATTCTTAAAAACAAACTCTGGTCCTCCCCAAGACACAGTTGCATCAGTGCTTAAAGGTACATAACCTGTTGCAAACCTATGATTAGATCTTTTTACAATTTCTAAATTTGCACGTAATGCTGTATTGTACAATGTTGATGATACTTGGCAAATTCCACCACCTATATCATTTTCTACTTTTCCACTTACATATACAGCTGCTGTTTTATATCCTGCTGCTGCTGTTCTTTTGCCAACCACTTCATTAAACGAAAATTCTTCCCCTGGCAATAATACAACTCCATTAACTTTATTTGATGCTAGTTTTATATTTGTTGCTCTGTTTTTATTACTTGTCGCAAATGTAGTTGAATAACTTGCAAGTAAATCTGGAAATGCTTCTGTTCCAATTTTGTTTGTAGTTATGCTTGGTGTTGTTATTTTTAGTGGTATTGTAATTTGAGGCTCTCCATTATTTAATAAATTTTGAGCTTCCTCCATTGTAATTCCAAAATCAACACCATCTACATGTGGATAAACTGTAAAAGGATCTTTTGTATAATATGCATCTTTAGGCTCTTTATATATTTCACCATGAATTTTTTGTAAATCAATTGCATCTGCTTCTTGTTCTACTACAGGTATTTGTATACTTTGTGTTTCTTGTTCTAAATTTATAATATTATTAACAATGGATGTTTTTAGTTCATCCACACTAATTACTACACCTTTTTGACCTTTTGTAATAATTATACTTTTATTTTCCACTACATAACTGCTTTGCTTTACTGTATCTGGCAAACTTGATGATGTAGAATTTATAAATTCAGTTAATATATTTTCATTGTAGCTAAAAGCTGGTTTAATATCTATTTTATTTATATTTGCATTAATGATAGCATAATTATCTTTTAAAATTTTTCCGCTTCTACCAAAGTTATATGCAGTATCTAATGCTTCTTGTAAATTAAATTTTGCTTCTATTTGCTCTGGAGTTAATGATGTTTCATAATCGTTGTGTTTTAAAATAATGTTTTGTTTCAATTTTTCATCATATATTTTATTTAATTTTTCTTTTGCCTCATCATATGTTAACCCAGAAACATCTATTCCACTTATTGATATTCCAGAAATAATTTTATTACTAAATTTATTTGATATGGCAAATGCTGTAGAGAAAATTACTAGCCCTATAAATAATACAATGGATATTATAGTTATTGCAATAGTGTATTTATGTAGTTTATCTTTTTTGGTTTTTGGTTTTTCAAGTTCGTTTTCAGTTTCACTATCCATTATTGTGGCTTTTTGCTCATTTTGATTTTCATTTTCATTTTCTAATTCTTTACTGGTTTGTGTTTTTACAGTTTCTGTTTTATCTGCTACAATTTCATTTGTACTTGAATTTACATCATTTTCTTCTTTGCTTTTTTCTTCTTTAATTTCTAATTTTTCATCATTTTTGCTACTAGACACTTCTAGTTTTTCTACTTCTTCTATCTTCTCCAAAATTATTACTCCCCTAAATATAAAATAAACCGTACTACAAATATATGCATTGTACGGTTTATATATTATCATATAAATAAAAAATGAACAACATTTTTTTCCAAATTTTGACCTATTTTGTTATATTTTAATCTATTTCAATTGCACCTGTATATAGTCCATAGTACATACCTTTATTTTTTATTAATTCTTCATGCTTTCCTCTTTCCATTATGCTACCATGATCAAGTACCATTATTAAATCTGAATTTTTTATAGTAGACAATCTATGAGCTATAACAAATACTGTTCTTCCCTTCATTAATTGATCCATTCCTTCTTGTACAATTTTTTCTGTTCTTGTATCAATACTTGAAGTTGCTTCATCTAATATTAATACTGGTGGATTATTTAGAGCTGCTCTTGCAATAGATAATAATTGTCTTTGCCCTTGTGATAAGCCTTCTCCGCTTCCGTCTATCATTGTATCATAACCTTTTGATAAATGTTTAATAAACTTATCTGCATTAGATAGTCTTGCTGCAGCATAAACTTCTTCATCTGTTGCATCTAATTTTCCATATCTAATATTTTCCTTAATTGTTCCTGTAAATAAGTTGGTATCTTGCAATACCATACCTAAAGATCTTCTTAAATCTTGTTTTCTTATCTTTTTAATATTTATTCCATCATATCTAATTTTTCCACCTTGTATATCATAAAAACGATTGATTAAGTTTGTAATTGTTGTTTTTCCTGCTCCTGTAGCACCAACAAAAGACACTTTTTCTCCTTCTTTTGCTTCTAAAGATATATCATGTAATACAATTTTATTTTTTTCATATCCAAATTTTACATTTTCGAATTCTACATGACCACATAATTTTGTGTATGTTAATGTTCCATCATGATGCGGATGTTTCCATGCCCACATACCTGTTCTTTCTTTTACTTCTATTATCTTGCCATTTTCTATTTTTGCATTTACTAAAGTTACATATCCATTATCTTCTTCTGATTTTTCATCAATTAAATCAAATATTCTTCCTGCACCTGCTAATGCCATAATAATAGAATTCATTTGTTGTGATACTTGACCTAGTGGGTTTGTAAAAGCTTTTATGAATTGTAAGAAAGCTGCTATACTACCTATTGTTAAAATACCATTTACCGCTAAAATACCACCTATTACAGCGACTAAAACATATCCTAAATTTCCTATATTCATAATACATGGCATTAATGTGTTTGCATATGAATTGGCTTTTGTACTACTATCACATAGTTCTTCATTTAATTTATCAAATTGCTTTTTTGTTTCTTCTTCATGGCAAAATACTTTTACTACTTTTTGTCCAGACATCATTTCTTCAATATATCCATTTACAGTTCCTATGTCTTTTTGTTGTTTAATAAAATATTCTGAACTTTTCTTTCCAAAGAATTTCGCAACAAACAACATTATAACTACCATAGCAAGTACAACTAATGTTAAATATATATTTGTTGCTATCATAGATACTAATATGCTTATCATAGAAATAACACAAGAGAAAACTTGTGGAATACTTTGACTAATACATTGTCTTAGTGTATCTACGTCATTTGTATACGTGCTCATTGTTTCGCCATGTGGATGTCTATCAAAATATCCAATTGGTAATGTTTGCATATGTTCAAACATTTGAAGTCTTATTTTATTTAAGATTCCTTGTGATATATTAATCATTAATCTATCGTAAATATATGTAGCTATAATTCCAACAACATAAATTATACCCATTATAATAACAGCTGTAATTAATGAAGTATAATTTGGATTTGTATTTCCGATTAATGGTGTTATAAACTCATCAATTAGTATCTTTAAAAATTGAATTCCTGCTACACCAACTAAAGAACTAATGACTATGCTAATTAATACAATAACAAATTGTAGTTTATATGTAGTTGTTACGTATTTTAATAATCTTTTAAGTGTCTTTCCGGCGTTTTTATTATTATCTTTTTTATTGTTTAATTGCTTCATCTTCTTCTCCTTTCTTTTGAGATTCATATACTTCTCTATATATTTCATTTGTTTTTAATAATTCTTCTGATGTTCCTATTCCATTTATTTTCCCATCTTCTAGAACAATAATTCTATCAGCATCTTCAACAGATGATATACGTTGTGCTATTATAATTTTAGTTGTATTTGGAATTTCTTCCCTAAATGCTTTTCTTATTAAAGCATCTGTTTTTGTATCTACTGCACTTGTTGAATCATCTAATACTAATATTTTTGGTTTTTTTAATAAAGCTCTTGCTATACAAATTCTTTGTTTTTGTCCTCCTGATACATTTGTTCCACCTTGATCTAGAACTGTTTCATACTTATCTGGAAATTCTTGAATAAATGAATCTGCTTGTGCTAATTTACACACTCTTACTAATTCTTCATCTGTTGCATTTTTGTTTCCCCATCTTAAATTTTCACTAATTGTTCCCGAAAACAAGACATTTTTTTGTAATACTACTGCTACTTCATTACGCAAACTTTCTATGTCATAATCTCTAACATCTATTCCTCCAACTTTAATAGAGCCACTTGTTACATCATATAATCTTGGAATCAAATTTACAAAAGTAGATTTTGAACTTCCTGTTCCTCCAATAATTCCAATTGTTTCACCTGATTTAATATCAATATTTATATTTTCTAAAGGTAATTCATCTTCATTTTTACCATCATCAAATTTGAAATATACATTTTCAAAAGAAATAGATCCATCTTTTACAACCTTTACAGGATTTTCTTTGTTTGTAATTGTGCTTTTTTCTTCTAAAACTTCTATAATTCTTTCGGCAGATGATTGTGCTATAATTACCATAACAAATACAAAAGATAACATCATTAAACTTGATAATATCTGCCAAGCATAAGTAATTAGGCTTGATAATTGACCTGTTTGCATATTTCCTGCAATTATATTTTTTGCTCCTAGCCAAGAAAGTAAAAGTACAGATGCATAAATAGCAAGTTGCATTGCTGGTCCATTAAATGCAACTATTTTTTCTGCTTTTACAAAGTAGTTATACACTTCATCATTTACATTCTTAAATTTTTCTTGTTCATGTTCTTCTCTATTGTAAGCTTTAGCTACTCTTATAGCATTTAAGTTTTCTCCAACAACTCTATTTAAGCTATCATATTTTTTAAATACTTTTTCGAAATTTGGATGTGCTTTTTTTATAATTATGTATAAGACAATTGCTAATGGTGGCATGGTTGCTAAAAATATCCATGCTAAATTTGCATTTATACTAAATGACATTGTAAGTGCAAATATTAGCATAATTGGTGCTCTAACTAATATTCTAATAATCATTTGAAATGCCATTTGAACATTCGTTACATCTGTTGTTAATCTTGTTACTAAACTTGATGTTGAGAATTTATCTATATTGGTGAAAGAATAATTTTGTATATTATAGAACATTCCTTGTCTTAAATTTTTAGCAAACCCTGATGATGCTTTTGCTGCATATCTTCCAGAAAGCATACCAAATACTAGAGATAAAATTGCAGAGATTACTAAAAATATTCCCATTTTTATAATGTAGTTTAAATCACTATTTTCTATTCCAATGTCTATTATTTTTGCCATTAAATATGGTATTACTACTTCCATAATTACTTCTAATATAACAAAAAATGGTGTTAGTATTGAAGCTTTTTTATATTGCTTTACATATTTTGCTAATTTTTTTATCATTATCTTTCCTCCCTTATTCATTTTATTTTTCTTCTAAATTTAAAGACATTTTTTCTGCTATTTCTAAAAATTTTTTTAAATCTTCTTTTTTTATATTTTTTATTGCTTTATTCTCTAAATTTTCAATTTCTTGCTCTATAATTTTTCTTAATTTTAATGCTTTACTTGTTAATACTATTCTTTTTAATCTTCCATCAGAATCTATATCTTCTCTTTTGATTAAATCATTTTTTTCCATGTTCTGTAATATTCCAGCCATAGATGCTCTTCTTATATCAAATTTTTTCTCGATATCTCTTGCAAAAACATTTTTTTCTTTGGATTTTTTATAAATATATTGTATCATTCCACATTGAACACCTGTTATACCATATTTTGCAACTTGAATGTCTAATCCTCTTTTTAATTGCCTAGATAATATATTTACACTTCTACTAATATTATCATTTTGCATAGTTTCTATATAATTTAATTATCATCATAATCAAATTATTTCTCCTTTCACAAAAATTATTTTACCAATATGACACAAAAATAGATAATTGTTAGGTTGCTAACAATTATCTATTCTAAACTTTTTAATTTTATTTGTCAAGGATTTTTCATCTACTTTCCATATTCTTGTTTTATTTACTAATTAACTTATTCTTTTCCACATATATACTGTTAAATATGGAGGCAATATATTAATAGGCGAACTATTTCCACTAATACCTGTAATACTTGCATCAGTTGTTACAGTATGAGTATGAGCTCCTGAATATGTTGTATTTCTATATCTACTCCATGGTCCATAAAAATGTGCTCCATCTGCAAAACCAATTGTTGCTTCACCAGTTTGACCATCCATAAGAGTCACCATGTAATAAGCCCCATTCTCAGCTTGATGAACATGTTCTCCTGCAACTGACGTTGTTCCACTTAAATTTGGTATACTATGTGTATGACTTGGAAGTTGTTCATTTGTTAAAGTTATTGTTTCACTTCCACCTTCTTCTCCAGCTTCCTGTGATTTTTCTGACGCATATAGAAATCTATTTGTTATTTGTTCCCATTTCCATCCTAAGTCAGGATATAGTTCTTCTGGACTTTTAGAATTATTTGTACTCGTATATATACTTCCTACTGGATATACATTTTCTAATGTTACAAAACCAGACATACTTAATTCTGAACTTATTTCTTGTTTTACTTCACTTTTTATTTCTGTTTTTAATTGTTCTAGTAAATCTGCTATTGAATCTTCTGTTATACCTGTATCCTCATCATTTGAACTACCCTCACCATTAAGTATATATGCTAGTTCACTTGTTAAATTTTTTATTGCTCCTTCTTCATAATCTTGTGCTTCCATGTAATTTTGACTAGCTTTTTTAGCTACTGTAATTATTCCATTCTCACCTATTGTTAAACTTAATGTAACACCAGCTAATATTAGTAATACAATTATCATAACAGCGAGAGTCATTAAAGTTATTCCTCTTTCATTAAAAAAATTTTTGTTAGAAAGTATTTTTTTCATCCAATATCCTCCTGTTTTATTTTTAAATCTATAATTAATAATTCTTTCGTTATTTTATATTTACTCCCTTCTATTTTCAATACATAGTGCTGTTTTTGATTATCATTTTTTTACATAATTTATAAGAAAATCATCCGTGTTCTATATAAAATTTCTAGATAACAAAAAACTATGACTAATAAATTTATAGTCATAGTTTTTCGTTATCTTATTTAGTAAATTAATTTAATTTATTTCATAGCTTCTTCTACTGCTACTGCTACTGAAACAGTTGCACCAACCATTGGGTTATTTCCCATTCCAATTAATCCCATCATTTCAACATGTGCTGGAACTGATGATGAGCCTGCAAATTGTGCATCTGAATGCATTCTTCCCATTGTATCTGTCATACCATATGAAGCTGGTCCAGCTGCCATATTATCTGGGTGTAGTGTTCTTCCTGTTCCTCCACCAGATGCTACTGAAAAATATTTTTTACCTTGTTCGATACATTCTTTTTTATAAGTTCCTGCTACTGGATGTTGGAATCTTGTTGGATTTGTAGAATTTCCTGTTATTGAGACATCTACACCTTCTAAATGCATTATTGCTACACCTTCTCTAACATCATTTGCTCCATAACATCTAACTTTACTTCTTTCTCCATCAGAATAAGTTATTTCTTCTACTACATTTACTTTTCCTGTAAAGAAATCAAAATCTGTTTTTACATATGTAAATCCATTAATTCTTGAAATTACTTGTGCTGCATCTTTTCCAAGTCCATTTAATATTACTCTTAATGGCTCTTTTCTAACTTTGTTAGCAGATTTTGCTATACCTATTGCTCCTTCTGCTGCTGCAAAGCTTTCATGTCCTGCTAAAAATGCAAAACATTTTGTTTCTTCAGATAA
>CALXRX010000036.1 GCA_944390975.1 uncultured Clostridia bacterium
CGAATTCGTGTAATAATATAAAAAGAATAAAAAAGGAATTGGTATAATATGGATATAGAAAAAACAAAAGCAATTATTGAAGCAATATTATTCGCAGCGGGAAGAACTGTAAAAACAGGTGAACTTATATTAGTTTTAGAAAAGAATGAAGAAGAATTAAATAAAATAATATCAAATATGCAAGAAGAATATAAATCTGAAAATAGGGGTATAGAAATCGTAAAAATAGATGATGGTTTTCAACTTGCGACAAAAAATAATTTGTATGAATATGTATATCCTATTTTGGATAAAAGAAACAAACCTAATTTATCTACAGCGGCATTAGAAACATTATCAATAATAGCATATAATCCAAAAATAACAAGAGCTGAAATAGAAGCTATAAGAGGGGTTTCAGCAGATGCTTGTGTATATAAGCTTTTGGAATATGGATTAATAGAAGAAGCAGGAAAAACAGATTTACCAGGAAAACCAATGTCATATAAAACTACAGATGATTTCTTAAAAATGTTTGGATATACATCTTTAAACGATTTACCAGAATTGCCAAGATATAAATTAGATGAAAATCAACAAATAGTTATAGATGAGTTAATAGAAGATGAAAAAGCAAAAAAAGAAAATAGAAATATAGATGAAGAAAATAATACAGTACCAAATGAGGCTCCAATGCCCGAAAGGGAAGAATAAGTGTGAATTAATATGTTAGAAAGATTAATAAAAGGAGAAATGTATTATGAAAAATGAAAAAGAGTTTGTTAAAGATATTACAAACATAGATGAGAATTTTGCTCAGTGGTATACAGATATAGTATTAAAAGCTGAACTTGCAGATTATACATCTGTTAAAGGTTTTGTTGCAATAAGACCTTATGGATATGAAATATGGGAAAATATACAAAATTATGCAGATAAGAAATTTAAAGAACATGGGGTAAAGAATGTATCAATGCCTGTATTAATACCAGAAAGTTTATTAAATAAAGAAAAAGAGCATGTTGAAGGATTTGCACCAGAAGTAGCTTGGGTTACTGTTGGCGGAGGAGAAGAATTAGAAGAAAGGTTGTGTGTAAGACCTACTTCTGAAACTATATTTTCTACAATGTATTCAAAATGGTTAAGTTCATGGAGAGATTTACCTTTTTTATACAACCAATGGTGCAGTGTATTAAGATGGGAGAAAGAAACAAGACCATTTTTACGCTCAAGAGAATTTTTATGGCAAGAAGGTCATACGATACATGAAACTGAGGAAGAAGCAAAACAATTTACATTAAATATGTTAGATGTATATGCAGATGTTATAGAAAATTTACTTGCAATACCAGTATTAAAAGGTAGAAAAACAAAAAAAGAACAATTCGCAGGAGCGGAAGCAACATATACAGTAGAAACTTTAATGCATGATGGAAGAGCACTACAGGGAGGAACTTCACATTATTTTGGACAAAACTTTACAAAACCATTTGAGGTAAAATTTCAAAATAGAAATGGGGAACAAGAGTATGCTTACCAAACATCTTGGGGAATAAGCACTAGATTAATAGGTGCGGTTATAATGGCACATGGAGATAATAGAGGATTAAAATTACCACCAAATGTAGCTCCAATTCAGGTCATTATCGTACCAATTGCTCAACAAAAAGAAGGAGTTTTAGAAGAAACGAATAAATTAAAAGAGAAATTAAGTAAAAAATTTAGAACAAAAATAGATGATAGAGATAATTATTCAGTAGGTTATAAATTTAATGATTGGGAAATGAAAGGAGTACCAGTTAGAATTGAAATGGGACCTAGAGATATTGAAAAAGGAGAGGCTGTTTTAGTTAGACGAGATAATGCTGAAAAAATCACAGTAAAAATAGACAATATAGAAGAAGAAATAAGGAATGTATTAAATGATATACAAAAATCTATGTATGATACATGCAAAAAAAGAATGGAAGAAAAAACTACAATTGCACTAAATTTAGAAGAACTAAAGAAAAACTTAGATGAAAACCAAGGCTTTGTAAAAACAATGTGGTGTGGAAGCACAGAATGTGAAGATAAAGTAAAAGAAGAAACAGGAGCACCATCAAGATGTATCCCATTTGAACAAGAACATTTAAGTGATACTTGTGTATGTTGTGGAAAACCTGCTACAAAGATGATTGTATGGGGAAGGCAGTATTAATATAACATGTAAATGGATAATAAAAAATAAATAAAAAAACCACAGAAATGTGGTTTTTTTATTTTATCTAAAATTCACAATTTTTTGGAGTTCTTGGGAAAGGAATAACATCTCTAATATTTTGCATTCCAGTAATATACATTAACAATCTTTCAAAACCAAGTCCAAAACCAGAATGAACAACACTACCAAATCTTCGTAAGTCTAAATACCACCAATAATCTTTTTTATCTAGTCCAAGTTCATTCATTCTTTTTTCTAATTTTTCTAAACTTTCTTCTCTTTGGCTTCCACCAATAATTTCACCAATTCCAGGAGCAAGTAAATCTGCTGCTGCAACAGTTTTTCCATCAGGATTTTGCTTCATATAAAAAGCTTTAATATCCATTGGATAATCAGTTACAAATACAGGTTTTTTAAAAATAACTTCACTTAAATATCTTTCATGTTCTGTTTGTAAATCACATCCCCAACTAACTGGAAATTCAAATGTATCATTTGATTTTTCTAATTCTTTAATAGCATCAGTATATGAAATTCTACCAAATTCAGAAGAAATAACGTTTTGTAATCTTTCAAGTAATGTTTTATCAATAAAGTTATTAAAAAATTCCATTTCTTCAGGGCAATTTTCTAATACATATGAAATAACAAATTTTAGCATATCTTCTGCTAAATCCATATCATCATTTAAATCTGCAAAACATATTTCTGGCTCAATCATCCAAAATTCTGCTGCATGTTTAACTGTATTTGAGTTTTCAGCTCTAAATGTAGGTCCAAATGTATATACATTTCTAAAAGCAAAGGCATAATTTTCAACATCCAATTGTCCACTTACAGTAAGATGAGCAGGTCTTGCAAAAAAATCTTTTGAAAAATCTATTTCACCATTATCCGTTTTTGGAATATTATTAAAATCGAAGTTAGAAACATTAAACATTTCTCCAGCACCTTCTGCATCACTTGAAGTTATTATTGGTGAATGAACATACACAAAATTTCTTTCTTGAAAAAATTTGTGTATAGCATAGGCTGCAACAGAGCGAACTCTAAATACAGCATTAAATGTATTAGTTCTTGGGCGAAGATGTGCTATAGTTCTTAAATATTCAAATGTATGACGTTTTTTCTGAAGTGGATAATCAGCATCAGATAAATTATATATAATTATATTATTTGCTTTTATTTCAAAAGGTTGTTTTGCATTTTCAGTTTTTACAAGTTTTCCAGTAACTTTAATAGAAGAACTTATACTTAGTTTGCATATTTCGTTGAAATTAGGTAAAGTATTATCAAAAACAATTTGTACATTCTTGAAAAAAGATCCATCATTTATTTCTATAAAACCAAAAGTTTTAGAATCTCTTAAAGTTTTTACCCAACCTTCTATATTTACATCTTTATCTATGTACTCATCTGTATTCCTATATAATTCTTTTATAGTTAATTTATTCATAATTTCCTCCCTAAAATAATATTATAAAAATATTATATATAAATATAGATATAAATTCAATAATTTATTAGCACTTTCTGGACTTTTTGCTAAAAAAATGGTAATATATTATAATATAATAAGTATTTCGGATTTATAGGAGGGAAGTATGAACGAATATAGGACCAATACATGTGGAGAACTTAATATAAAAAACGTAGGAGAAAATGTAAAACTTTCAGGATGGATACAAAAAATAAGAAATTTAGGTGGAATGACATTCATAGATTTAAGAGATGAAACAGGAATTACACAAATAGTATTTGAAAATAACGAAGAAAATACAAATAAAAGTAAAGAATTAACAACTGAAAGCTGTATAAAAGTAGAAGGTAAAGTAGTAGAAAGAGCAAATAAAAACGATAAAATACCAACAGGAGAAATAGAAGTTATATCATCTAATATAGAAATACTTGGAAAATGCAAGAACATTTTACCATTTGAGATAAATTCATTAGAGCAAAATAATGTAAGAGAAGATTTACGTTTAGAATATAGATTTTTAGATTTAAGAAATGAACATATACATAAAAATATAATATTAAGATCTAATATAATGAAAACATTAAGAAATAAAATGGATGAACTTGGATTTATAGAAGTACAAACACCAATACTAGCAAATTCTTCACCAGAAGGGGCAAGGGACTTTTTAGTTCCAAGTAGATTACATCCAGGAGAATTTTATGCATTACCACAAGCACCACAGCAATTTAAACAATTATTAATGGTATCAGGATTTAATAAATACTATCAAATAGCACCATGTTTTAGAGATGAAGATCCAAGAGCAGATAGAGCACCAGGAGAATTTTATCAATTAGATTTTGAGATGAGTTTTGCTACTCAAGAAGATGTATTTAAAGTATTAGAGGAAGTAATTCCAGAAGTATTTGAAAAGTATACAAATTGTGAAGTAGATAAAGGACCATTCTTAAGAATTCCATATAAAGAAGCAATGGAAAAATACGGTATAGATAAACCTGATTTAAGAAATCCATTAATTATATATGATGTAACAAAAGTATTTGAAAATACAGAATTTAATGCATTCAAAAATAAAACTGTGAAAGTAATTTCTGTACCTATGAAAGAAGATTTACCTAGAAAATTCTTTGATAAAATGGGTGAATATGCACAAGAAGAATTAGGGGCAAAAGGTCTTGCTTGGGTAAAACTTGATAACCAAAATAATCTAAATGGAGGAATTTCAAAATTTATAACAGAAGAACAAAAGGAAGAAATTAAAAAAATAGCACAAATTGAAACAAATAGTGCAATGTTCTTTATTGCAGATGAATTTGAAATTGCTCAAAAGATAGCTGGAGGAGTTAGAATTGAACTAGGAAAGAGATTAGATTTATTACAAAAAGATGTATTTAAATTTTGCTTAATTGTAGATTTTCCTATGTATGAATTATCAGATGAAGGAAAAATAGACTTTAACCATAATCCATTTTCTATGCCTCAAGGTGGGATAGAAGCATTAGAAAATAAGAATCCATTGGATATTCTTGCTTATCAATATGATTTGGTATGTAATGGATATGAAATGGCATCAGGAGCGGTAAGAAATCATGATCCAGAACTTATGGTAAAAGCATTTGAAATAGCAGGTTATACAAGAAAAGATGTGGAAGAAAGATTTGGAGCATTGTTTAATGCATTCCAATATGGTACACCTCCACATGCTGGGGCAGCACCAGGTCTAGATAGAATGATAATGCTAATTGCAGGGGAAGAAAATTTAAGACAAGTAATAGCATTTCCAAAAAATAAAAAAGCAAGAGACTTATTAATGAGAGCTCCAAGTAAAGTAGATGAAAATCAATTAAAAGATGTACATATAAAATTAGATATAGAAGAATAATAAAAATGAATGAACATTATAAAGATTAGTGTTCATTCATTTCTTTTTGCCCATGATGTAATTTGATTTTGTTATAAATAAATAAACCAATTCCAGAAACAGCAAATGTAATAATATATGCAATAATAGATAATTTCCAATTACCATCTACTAAATTGCTACCAGCAAAAGTAGAAGAAATAACTGAAGGAAAACGGCAAAATGTTGAAATTAAAAAAAATCGAGAAGCTCTAATTGGTAGCAATCCAGCAATATATACAAATAAATCTTTAGGTGTTCCAGGAATTAGAAAAACTATAAAGAAAAAGAGTTCAATTTTTTCAGGTTTTGAAAGCCATTTGCTATTTTCTATTTTAGTAATTTTATCTTCATCTAAGAAAGTATTAATAAAATCTTTTCCAAATTTTCGTACACAAAAAAATATAATAAAAGAACTAAGAAAAGCACCTAAAAAGATAATTAACATTCCCCAAAAAGTTCCATAGCACATACCTGCAAGAAATTCAATAGGCTCTCCTGGTAGTATAGGTACAAGTATTTGTAGTAGTTGTAATCCTAACAACATAAATAAACCACTAAAGCTAGAATCAGATATTTGTTCTTTAAATTCAATTTGACCGTTCTTGAGTTCCTAAATTAATAAATAAAGGAAATAATTTTACACAAAGAGTTATAATTAATATAATTGCTAAAATAAAAGAAATTAACTTAATTATTTTAAAATTTTTTGTATTTTTATTATTCATCATTAACACCCACTATTTAAAAATTATATATATGATAACACAAAAATCTTAATAAAAAAATATAAAAAAATTAAGATTTTATGAAAAAATTATTGTATAATTGGTTATATAATAAAAAATAGGTGATTTTATGAATGAAGAAGTAAGAAAAAAGATATTCGAATTAGCAGACGAAAAGTACAAACAATTTCATAGTGGACTTTGTCCAAATACTGAAAATATAGTGGGTGTAAGAATACCTGTATTAAGAAATTATGCAAAAGAATTAGTAAAAAAAGATTTTAGAAGTTATCTTAAAACTATTAGTGATGAATATTATGAAGAAATTATGATAAAAGGAATGATAATAGGCCTTGCTAAAATGGAAGCAGAAGAAAGAATAAACTATATAAATAAATTTGTACCAAAAATAGATAATTGGGCAATATGTGATACATTTTGTGCAGGGTTAAAATTCACTAATAAAAACAAAGAACTAGTTTGGAAATTTATAAAGAAATACGAAAACTCTAAAAAAGAATTTGAACTTAGATTTTTAATTGTAATGCTATTAGACTATTATATTACAGATGAATATATAGAAGAAGTAATAAGGATGCTAGATAAAATTAAGCATGAAGGATATTATGTGAAAATGGCTATATCATGGGCAATTTCAGAAGCATATGTAAAATATCCTAAAACCACTATGAAATATTTAAAAAATAATACACTAGATAATTTCACATATAACAAAGCGATACAAAAAACGATTGAATCGTATAGAGTTTCAGAAGAAGATAAAAACATCTTAAAAAAAATGAAAAAGAGAGAAAAAGATATATAAAGAGATTTGACAATTTTTTATATAAAACCTTGGTGTCGCAACCTACAAAGTAAGAATGGAATATGTAGGTAAAATGTATAATAAAACTAGTCAAAAGTTCTCAAGTAAAATTGTGAGAATTAGACTAGTTTTTTTGTGCCTTAAAAATTTATGAAAATAAATGATTGCTACAGTTCAGACTATAAGTAGTTAATAGATAGATAATAGTATATAAATATTTTGAACAGTCGCCATTCCCCAATGAAACTGTAAAAAATGTTTGCACATTTTAACAGTTTCTATTGGTCCCCACTTATGGCTCCTCATCGTTCTTCAATATTTATATACTATTATCTATCTACTTTAAAAAAGTAAATTAGACTGAATAGTAACAAATGATTACCAAAAACTGAAAAAGTACTTGAAAAAGAGAGAAAAAAGATCTATAAAATACTTGACAAGTAATAGAAGTAAATATAAAATTGTATCATAAAGTAGGAAAGAATTGTTTAACAGACTGTTAAACATATATGGTACATTGACAAGTGAATAAAGAAAAAATACTCATCTTACTGCAAAAACTAAATGAATAAAAAGCAAAAGATTGTAAAAACTAATATAAGCAAAAAATAAGAAAGGAAACAAAGGAGGAAAAAGAAAAAATGAAGAAAAATTTAAAATCAAAAAGTAAATATGAATTGTTAAGCAAGAAGTCAAACAGCAGAGGTATCACATTAATAGCATTAATTATAACAATAATCGTGCTATTAATATTAGCAGGAGTAACAATAAATCTAACATTAGGAGAAAATGGAATATTTAAGACAGCAGAGATGGCAGGAAAGAACTATATGGAAGCACAGGATAGAGAACTTGCAGGATTAGCAGATTTTGAAAATAGAATAAATAATATAATAGGAGAAACAGGAAGTAGCAGTGGAACAGATACACCAGAAATAAAAGATGATACATTAAAAGGTAATGCACAACCAGGAGGTTATGTAAAATATGATACAGGAATAAGTTCAGTAGGAGATAATGGAATGGTAACATTTAGGGTATTATATAATGATGACACAAATGGATTGCAAATTATATCAGATAAAAATGTAGAGCAAGTAACATTAGGTGGAAGTACCTGGGCAACTGCAAGAGATAGTTACAATAATGCAATAACTATATTAAACCAAAAAGCAGAATATTATGCAGAAAGTAGTGCATATGCACTAGATGGAAGATGCGTAGGAAGTGTACCAACAATAGGGACAGATGGAAAATTTAATGCAAAGAATACAGAAAATGTGGGACCAGTACAATTGCAATTTACCACAACAGTAGAAGGTGCAAATAATATGAAGGATGCAGATACAAACTATACAACAGACGAAACAGCAATGAGGGCAGCTAATATATGGACAACAGGAGTAACCTACTGGTTAGCATCCCGTTATGTGAGTTCGGATTCCACTTATTACTTTTTCGATGTGCGTCGTGTGATTAGCGTTGGCAACTTGAGCAGTCGCGACTTGTGCTATGTGGGTTATGGTGGCTACACGGATAGCTACAGCGATGAGCATGGGCTTCGTCCTTGTATATCTCTAAAATCTGATATCAAAATAGTAGCAGGAGATGGAAAATCAGCAGGAACAGCATATGAGTTAGGAATATAAGCGGTTGGGCAATCTAAAAAATATATTTCTCAAATTTTTATATAAAAACCTTGGTGTCGCAACCTACAAAGTAAGAATGGAAGAAGTAGGTTGCTCCAAGTCGCACTCGCTTCAAAAGAAGCTCGTTTGGTCGCTTACGCGGTTTTTATAAAAATTTGAGAAATATATTTTTTAGATTAAAGATAAAAGAAGAAATGTAAGATACATTATTCAAATTAAAAACTAGTCAAAAATTCTCAAGTAAAACCAGAGCAAATTTGACTAGTTTTTTGGTGTCTTAAAAGTTAGCTATAAAATTAATTTACTGTAGCATGTAGTTGAGAAAAAGTAAAATTATGAAAACAAATGATTACCAAAAACTGTAAAAGTACTTGAAAAAGAGAGAAAAAAATTTTCAAAAGTTTGACAAGAATGTAAAAATATGATACAATATCAAACTGTAATCCGCTTAATTAAGGTACTGAAAAGTTAATTAAATTTAACTACCTAAATGTTGGGATTAGCGAGTATACAAAAAAGGGAGGTGTACATATATGTACGCAATAATTGAAAGCTGTGGAAAACAATACAAAGTAGCACAAGGAGATGTTGTATTTTTTGAAAAATTAGATGCTGAAGTTGATAAAAAAGTAACATTTGAAAATGTTGTTTTAGTATCTGATGGAGAAAAAATAGAAATTGGAAATCCATATGTAAAAGGATTTAAAGTTGAAGGAAAAGTGCTTGCACATGGAAAAGGTAAAAAAATAATTGTTTTCAAATATAAACCTAAAAAGAATTATAGAAGAAAACAAGGACACAGACAACCATATACAAAGGTTGAAATTACAGCTATAAAGAAACCAACTGCAAAAAAACAAGCAGCTAAAGCTGAAGAAAAAGTAGAAGAATAATTTGGAAAATATAAAAAGGCATACATAGTATAAGGAAGGAGTGAAATTAAATGGCTCATAAAAAAGGTCAAGGTAGTGTTAAGAACGGTAGAGACAGTGAGTCTAAGCGTCTTGGAGTAAAACGTGCTGATGGACAGTTTGTTCTTGCAGGAAATATATTAATGAGACAAAGAGGAACTCATATACATCCAGGAACTAATGTTGGAATAGGTAGTGATGATACTCTATATGCATTAGTAGATGGAATAGTAAAATTCGAAAGATTGGGTAGAGATAAGAAAAAAGTAAGCGTTTACCCAACTGATAAAGTAGAAAAGAAAGAAGAATAAAAGCAACTCCTTTTATGGAGTTGTTTTTTTTACTAAATTAGAGTATAATAGAAACAATTATTATTAAAATCTAAAATGAAAGGGTGATTGAAATTATGATACCAATAAAAGAAGAAGAAAACAAAAGAATTTTAACAGGAGATAGACCAACAGGTAAATTACATATTGGTCATTATTTCGGCTCTTTACAAAACAGAGTAAAACTTCAAAACCAATATGAAACTTTTATTGAAGTGGCAGATGTTCAAGCATTAACAGATAATTTTAATAATCCAGAAAAAGTAAAAAGAAATGTAAATCAAATAGTAATGGATCAACTATCAGTTGGAATAGATCCTAATATAACAACAATTTTTTTACAATCTATGATACCAGAAATTGCTGAACTTACAGTTTTTTATTCTAATTTAGTTACAATAGCAAGATTACAAAGAAATCCAACTGTAAAAACAGAAATAGCCCAAAAAAAAGAACTATTTAAAGAAAGTGTAACATATGGATTTCTAGGTTATCCTGTAAGCCAAGCAGCTGATATAACAGCATTTGATGCAACAATTATACCAGTTGGAGAAGACCAATTGCCATTAATTGAGCAATGTAGGGAAATTGTAAGAAAATTTAACAGTATATATGGGGAAACTTTAAAAGAGCCAAAAGCATATTTAGGTGAAAATAAAAGAATTAAAGGTCTAGATGGAAATGAAAAGATGGGAAAATCTTTAGGAAATGCAATATATTTATCTGATTCAAAAGAAGAAATAGCAAAAAAAGTTATGAATGCAATTACAGATCCAGCAAGAATAAAAAAAGATGATCCAGGAGATCCTAGTAAATGTATGGTAGCATATTATCACAATTTATTTACAAAAAATGAATATGAAAATATATGTGATGAATGTAGAAAAGGTAAACGAGGATGTGTTGCATGCAAAAGACAATTAATTAGCAGTATTAATAAGGAACTAGAGCCAATAAGAGAAAAAAGAAGATATTATGAAGAAAGACCTGAATTAGTAAGAGAAATATTGATGGAAGGAACTAAAAAAGCACAAATTATAGCAAAAGAAACTATGAAGAAAGTAAAACAAGCAATGAAATTGGATTATTAATAAGGAGAGAAAGAAATGTTTACAGATTATGCTAAAATAACTATTAAATCTGGAAATGGAGGAAATGGTGCAGCAACTTTTAGAAGGGAAAAATATGTTGCAGCAGGAGGTCCAGACGGAGGAGATGGAGGAAATGGCGGAAGCGTATATTTTTACGTAGATAAAGATATGAATACTCTACTAGATTTTAGATATAAAAAGATTTTTAAAGCACAAAATGGAGAAAACGGTAGTGGAAATAATTGTAATGGAAAAAAAGGCGAAGACTTATATATAGGTGTTCCACTTGGAACAATTATAAGAGATGCTGTTACACGGAAAGTTAGTTTCTGATTTATCAGAAGAAAATCAAAAAGAATTAATATTACAAGGTGGTAGAGGGGGAAAAGGAAATACCCATTTTGCAACATCTACTCGTCAAGCACCAAGATTTTCACAAGATGGAGAAAAAGGAATAGAAAAAGAATTAGTATTAGAACTTAAATTACTTGCAGATGTTGGACTTATTGGTTTTCCTAATGTTGGAAAGTCAACATTTCTATCAAGGGTAACCTCAGCAAAACCTAAAATAGCGGATTATCATTTTACAACAATTATCCCAAATTTAGGAGTAGTTAAATCAATTTACGGAGATAGTTTTGTAATAGCAGATATTCCTGGAATTATAGAAGGAGCAAGTACAGGAGTAGGTTTAGGAATTCAATTTTTAAGACATATAGAAAGAACAAGATTACTATTACATGTAATAGATGTATCAGGAATAGAAGGTAGAAAACCAGTTGAGGACTTTTATACTATAAATAATGAATTGAAAACATATAGTGAAAAACTTAGTACAAGAAAACAAATAATTGTGGCTAATAAAATAGATGTAATGCAAGATGTGCAACTATATAAAGATTTAGAAGAATTAGCAAAAGAACAAAACATGGAAATATATAAAATATCAGCAGCAACAGGAGAAGGAATAGACGATTTAATGAACAGAGTAACACAAGTTTTGAAAGAATTGCCTAAAGAAGAACTTATAGAAGCAGAAGAAAGAATAGTATATACATTACAAGAAGATAAAGACGAATTTACAGTACTAAAAGATGGAAATGATTTTATTGTAGAAGGACCAGCAGCAGAAAGATTAATGGGTAGAATAAATATTGGAGATAATGAATCAATGCATTATTTTCAAAAATCAATTAGACAGTTAGGTATAGAAAATAAATTAAAACAAATGGGAATAAAAGAAGGAGATACAGTCAAATTTTTAGATTGGGAATTCGAGTGGTATGATTAAAAAAATATAAATTTAAAATAAAATAAAAAAAGTTCAAACTTTTGTTTGACTTTTTTTATTTTTTATGATACCATAGTGACAAATAAAAAAAGGGAGTGAATAAAGCCTATGAATAAAAAGGGATCAAACGAATTAAATAAAAGAGAAAAGGCAATATTAAAATTTATTGAAAAACAAATAGCACTAAATAGTTATCCACCATCAGTAAGAGAAATAGGAAAAGCGGTGGGGTTAAAATCTACTGCAACAGTACATGGGTACTTAGCAAAACTTGAAGAAAAAGGGTACATAAAAAAAGAATCGCAAAAAGGAAGAACACTAAAATTATTAAAAGGTGGAGCAGGAGAAAACAAAAACCAAACAACAATGAAAGAATTCTATTCAGGAAAAGAAATGGTAGAAGTACCTGTAATAGGAAAAATAACAGCAGGAGCTCCAATACTAGCAGTAGAGAATGTTACAGATACATTTCCAATACCAATAGACTTTGTTGGAAATAGTGAATCATTTATGCTTACAGTTAGAGGAGAGAGCATGATAGAAGCTGGAATATTAAATGGAGACTATATTTTAGTAAAAAAACAAAACACAGCAAATAATGGAGATATAGTAGTAGCATTAATAGAAGATGAAGCCACAGTAAAAACATTTTATAAAGAAAAAGACCATATTAGATTACAACCAGAAAATTCAACTATGGATCCAATTATCGTTCCAGATTGTAAAATACTTGGAAAAGTTAGTGGAGTATTTAGAAAAATGTAAATATTTAAATGCAATAATAAAACCCCGAAAAACAACATATTTTCGAGGTTTTATCATTTTATCTTTTACTAAATTGTGGAGCTTTTCTAGCTTTTTTAAGACCGTATTTTTTTCTTTCTTTCATACGAGGA
>CALXRX010000037.1 GCA_944390975.1 uncultured Clostridia bacterium
TTTCCTACTTTCATTCCAATAAATCTTACTGCCATATTAGGCAAAAAATGTATTAGAGCCTTCCAATTTTTATCTTGCAATGCTCTTTTTAACACATATTTTGCCATTTTAAATCCACTATCATTAACTTTATATTTGTTTAAATAACTATTTTGTTTAAAAAATTTTCCAGTCAAATAGTATCTATTGTAAATCTGTTTTAATGTAAAGTTATGTGAATGTATCACTTGAGAATCTTCGCAATATTTAATTGTATACCCATTCATAATTAGTTTATATGCTATGTACATATCTTCATTTATAGGTAAATTTTTATTGTCATATCCATTTAATTCAACAAATATTTCTCTTTTTATAGCAGATGAAGCATCCGAAAAGAAAAATGTTCTTAGCTGTAATCTATCAATGTCTGACTTTGTAACATAATTTGATTCGTTTGGGTAATTCAATTCTCTAGTATATTTTTCTATTGTATTATTATTACAAAGCTGTTTACTATAACTTGCTTCGCATTTACCATGCTCAATGTCTTTTACCAAATTATGCAGCCACATATCATCTTCTACTATGATATCTTGGGTTATAAATACAACTATATCTGCATTGCTATCAAAGGCTTCTTTTTCTCTTACTAAACTATGTGAAAAATCGTTCATTTCAATTAGTCTATAATTTGCCTTTATTTTTTTTAAAATGTCTTCTGTATTATCAATGCTTTTGGTTAAAACATATCTTATCTGATTTAATTCTACATTTTTTTGTTTTCTTATAGAATTATCTAATTTTTCTATATATTTTTCTGCGTTAAATAAAGGGCAAATAACATCTATTTTCATATTACCTTGCTCCCTCTTTTTTTATTACTGAAAGAATTGTTTTAAAAAATATTTTTATATCTAACAATAAAGAAAAATTATCAATATAAAATAATTCCATATTAATTCTTTCATCATATGTTATATCACTTCTACCATTAGCAGCCCAATACCCTGTAAGACCTGGAGTAACACTTAAAAATTTTGATTTATTATCTCCCCATTTTTCTAATTCTTCTTCAATTACTGGTCTTGGGCCAATAATTGATAAGTCTCCCTTTAAGATATTTAAAATTTGTGGTAATTCATCCAAACTTGTTTTTCTTAAAAATTTTCCGACTCTCGTTACTCTTGGATCATCCTTCAATTTATAGTTCTCCTTAAACTCGTTTGCTTGTTCTTCACTAAAATCATTTATTAATTCTTCTGCATTAGGTACCATAGTTCTAAATTTATAAATTTTTATAGTCTTGCCATTTTTTCCTATTCTATTATGCGAAAAAAATACTTTTCCTTTTGAATCAAATTTTATTGCTATAGCTATAATTACAAATATTGGAGACAAAACAACTAATCCAATACTAGATAAAATAACATCCATTATTCTTTTTGTTCTTCTATACATCATTTTTCTATCAGAAAATTTATTTATCCTTTTATCTGAATTAGATTCAGTACTTACCATAGTATTACTTAATATTGATAAATCAGATTGCCCAATATTCAATCTATTCTCCCCCTTTTTATTTTTAAACAAAATTTTTATTGTTTTTAAAATTATTAAAAAAATACATATTCCTGTAAAAATTCCGATTGAATCAATTAATACATCTATACATTTACCACTTCTACCACTTATAAATAATTGATGAAATTCATCTGATATTGCATATAAAATACCGAAAATTGCACTATACATTATTGATTTGTTATCTTCTAATGAAAATGTATACATACAATTAATCAGTAAAATTCCTCCTAGTGTATATATTAAATAATGTGCTAATTTTCTTATTATAGGATTTAATGTTTCAATTAATTCTTTTTTTACTTCACTGCTTAATTCTTTTCGAATATCAAATAAACTTATTATAACTTCTGACACCTTTTCACTTGTTTTACTAGAGCCTGTCCCTTGTTGATGTGAAAAATAAAATATTGCCACCATCCATGTTATTATTAGTAGTATAGATAATATCTTTCTAAAACGCATAAAATCTCTCATGTAAGATATTATAGCAAAATAGAGTTTCTTTTTCAAGCTTTTTCTACTTTCTTTTTTATAATACTACAATACACTATTTTATTCAAGTAATTTTAATGAAATGTAATGTTTTTGTAATAATCTTACATCATTAAGTAACATAAAGTCAATCAGATAAAAAGCCACTTCGTTAGAATTTTCATCTTAACAAAGTGGCTTTCATTTTCCTATTTACTATATCCTGTTTTCTTCACAATTTTATCACTAATTTCTTTAACTGTATCTGATACTTCATATCCTTCTTGGCCATATACTTTTTCATGTAACTCTTTTACATTAGACTCTAAGGTAATTGGTGGTCCATACCATACTCCATTTATTGTTGCACCTTTTGTATCATATGGCCAACCTGTACTATCTGTTATTTTATAACTTACAAGTTGTGGTATAAGTGATATTATTTCTCCTGAGTTTATATTTGTATATACTTCTGGTAGTAAAGTATCTGCAAGTGAATTTAATTGTGTTATACTCATTCTTTTTGCTTTATCTACTACTGCCATTAATATATCTCTCATTCTTTCTGTTCTTTTGTAGTCTCCTCCTGAGGTATAACGTATTCTTCCATAAGCTAGTGCCTGTGTTCCATTTAATGTTTGTGTTCCTGCACTTGTTACATGTTGTGATGATTTTCCTGTTACTTTTACAATTTCATCTATATAGCCATTAATATATTTTAACTCTGCATTTGTTACATTAATACTTACTCCCCCTACTGCATCTACTATATCTACTACTGATTCAAAGTTTACTGTTACAAATTCTGTAATATTTAAATCTAAGTTTGTATTTAATGTACTCATTGCTAGTGCTGCTCCACCATAAGAGTAAGCATGAGTTACTTTATCTAACCCTCTTCCTGTTAATTCTAAATATGTATCTCTATATACTGAAGTTAATTTTACTTCTTTTGTACTTTCATTTATTGTAGCAAGTATAATACAATCGCTTCTTGTTCCTTTTTCTAGTTGATTGCTTCTGCTGTCTACTCCAAAAATTGCTATAGTTCTATAACCATTCATTTTTTCATCTATTCCAGCTGTTACTTCAATATCATCTGATGATATATCTACATAATTTACTTTTCCAAGTTTATCTTGAACATACCAAAATCCTATTCCAGCTCCTACGCCTAATAGAATAACAATAATTACAAGTAACACTAATAAAACTTTCCAAATTAGTTTCATTTTTCCTTTTTTCTTTGTGTTTTTTTCACTTCTTTTTCCTTCCATTTTTATCCCTTCTTTCGCTTTTTTTGTATTATATCTCTTTCAATAACATTTTTCAACAAAATATTTCAAATTCTACATTTTTTCTGGCATGTTTATTCCTAATAATGCCGCTGCTTGCTTTAATACAAGGTTTGTAGCATATGTTAGGTATATACGAGCATCTTGAACTGCTTTATCTTCTGTTACAATCTTATTTTCATTATAAAAACTACTGAATGCTTTTGATAAATCTATTAGAAATCTTGCTATAATAGATGGCTCATTTTTATTAGTTGCTTCCTCTATTATGTTTGTATAACCATATAATAGTTTTAATACTTCTACAGCTTCTTTGTCTAACAATTTTTCAAAATTTATTTCTTTTATATTTGGTAAGTATCCTACTTTTTTTAATACACTATTAGTACGTACATAAGTATATTGAATATATGGACCTGTCTCTCCATTAAAATTCAACATCGTATCCCAATCAAATATTTCATCTTTAATCCTATTTCCAGATAAATCATTAAAAATTACTGCACCAATTCCTACTTTTGTAGCAATATCTTGTTTTTCTTTTTCTGTAAAGTTCGGATTTTTTTCTTCTATAATTTCTCCTACTCTTGCAATTGATTCTTTTAATAAATCTTCAACTCGAATTACATTTCCTTCCCTTGTTGACATTTTACCATCTTTTAAATGTACCATTCCATATGATACATGTTCTAGTCCTTGTTGGCATTTTTCACTTATTCCTAATAGCTTAGCAACTTCAAATACTTGTTTAAAATGTAAGTTTTGTTCATAGGCAACTACATATAAGCATTTGTCAAAATCATAAGTCCTTGCTCTATATAATATAGCCGCTAAATCTCTTGTTGCATATATAGTAGATCCGTTAGACTTACATATTATACATGGTGGCATTTTTTTATCTTCTAAATCTATAATTTTTGCTCCTTCTGATTCTATTAATTTTCCTGTTTTTTCTAATATTTCTATTATTTCATCTGTTTTATCAGAATAAAATGCCTCTCCATTTAAAGAATCAAATTTTACATCTAGCAAGTCATATATTCTATAGAATTCTTTTAAACTAACTTCTCTAAACCTTTCCCAAAGTTCTACACAATAGGCATCTCCTTGTTCTAGTTTTCTAAAATTTTCTCTACAATCTTCTAAAACATTTTCATCATTTTTGCAAAGTTCATTTATTCTAATATATATTTTTGTTAATTCTTCTATTGGATTTTCTTCTATATTATATTCTTGTCCCCATCTTTTATAACCTTCTATCAATTTTCCAAATTGTGTTCCATAATCTCCTAAATGGTTAATTCCAATAGTGTTATATCCTAAAGCTTTATACATGTTATATAAAGCTCTTCCTATTAGAGTTGTCCTTAAATGTCCAATATGAAATGGTTTTGCAATATTGGGAGAAGAATATTCTACTAATATTGTTTTTCCTTTTCCAATATCTGATTTACCATAGTTTTCCTTTTTATCTTCTATTTCTTCTAATACTGCTTTTGCTATTTCTATTTTAGAAATTGTAAAGTTTAAATATCCTCCTGCTACTTCTACATTTTCTATAGCTGTTTTTGTAAAATCTATTTTTTCTTTTATTTCTTGTGCTATTATTTGTGGTGCTTTTTTTAATTCTTTTGCTAATCTAAAACAAGGAAATGCATAATCCCCCATATTGGCATCTTTTGGTATTTCTATATATTCATATATTTCTTCTTTTTTTATTTGTGTTACTTCACTTATTTTACTTGCTATTTCTAGTTTAAAATCCTTCATCATTTTCACCTTTCATTATACTAAAAATTATGTATTATATTATATCAAAAAGAGTACAAAAACTAAAGTGTTTTTGTACTCTTTTTTAAATTTATATAAATTTATTTTTTAAATATATATTCCTAAGTAATATAGAACTAATGATACAACATAGTAAATTGCATAAATTATAACAAATTTCTTTATAAATTTAGAATTTTGTTCTTCACCAAATAAAGATTTTATAGAGAAATATGTAAGCACTACACTAATTGCTGAACAAAATCCTGAAAATCTTACAGTTAAAGCACTTGCATTTGAACTTATTAATGTTGCTAAACTTACTACTGAAGCTAATATTACTGGTATTTTTGCTACTACTACAGAAGATATTGTTGTTACTAGATTCTTTTTTTCTTTTTTATTCATTGCATATACAATTATTGATAATGCTAACACACTAAGAATTGGTGCTATTGTTGTCTTAACTATTCCTAATAACCTAGATGGCCAATATCCACTCCAATATCTACTTACTACTATTGAAAGTATTGCATCTATAAATTCTGCTGCTACCCATATTATAAGAAATATAATAGCTATTTTAAATGCTTTGTTATTAGTATCTTCAGATATTTTCTTTATTGTTCCTAATGGATCTTTAAACATTGATGTAACAAATCCTGTTGCTTCTTTTGCATCATTTTTTATGTCTACATTTTTAATTGTTTCTTTTACTTGATTTACTGTTTCTACTGTTTCTTTCTTTAAATTTTCCTTATCAATTGTTTGATTTTGATTTTTGTTTTCTTCCTCCATAATAAAATCTCCTTTTACTTTCATATTTACTATATTTATATGCTTAGTATAAATTAAATATTAAATTTTGTCTATATATTTCTTATAATTTTATTTTAAATTAGTCTCCTAAACATATCCCTATGCTTCTTGCAGTTTTAACTAAATCGTGATCCATGTTTACTTTTCTAATATTACTTTCTGCTGTATTTCCAGAAACTGCACCAATTTTTTTATTATTTCCTACTACATCTTCTAGTGAAACTTCATCTAATTTACCGTCTTTTATTACTGCAAGTACTCCAAATTTTCCTTCTAATGCTAGTTGCATAGCCTTTGCACCATACTTTGTAGATAAAACTCTATCAAATGCTGTAGGTGTTCCTCCTCTTTGCATATATCCTAAGGTTGTATTTCTAGCTTCTAAACCTGTTAATTTTTCTAATTCTTTTGCCACACGAATACCAGCTCCACCTAGTTTTGTATTGTCTACACCTACTCCATTGTCTCTTGTTGCTTCAATAGATATAGTTCCATCTTTTGGAGCAGCTCCTTCTGCTACTACTACTACACTGAATTTTTTACCTTTTTTTACTCTTTCTTTTATTTTGTCAGCTGCTTTGTTAATATCATATGGAATTTCTGGAATTAATGCAATATCTCCTCCTCCTGCTATTGCTGATTCTAAAGCTATCCACCCAGCATATCTTCCCATAACTTCTAACACCATTATTCTATGGTGAGTTTCTCCTGTAGTATGAAGTCTATCTATTGCATCTGTTGCAACAGATACAGCTGTATTGTATCCAAATGTTATTTCTGTACAAGCAACATCATTGTCTATTGTTTTTGGAACTCCTATTACATTTATACCTTTTAGTGATAAATCCCTTGCTGATTTTTGTGTACCATCTCCTCCTAGTGTGAATAAACATTCAAATCCATCATCTTTAATGTTTTGTACACATTTATCAGATAAATCTTTATATACTACTTGTCCGTTTTCTTCTACTTTATAATTGAATACATTTGCATTTGTTGAAGATCCTATTATTGATCCTCCTTTTGGAAGAATTCCAGAAGCTGTATTATAAGTGTCTAGTTTTATATATTCGTTCTTAAGTAATCCCCTATAACCATCTATAAATCCATAACATTCTACATTATTTTGTTCTGCTGTTTTTACAATTGCACGAATAACAGCATTAAATCCAGAAACATCTCCACCATTTGCTAATATCGCAACTTTTTTTAACATATATTATACATCTCCTTTTCGAAACTATTACAACAATATTATTATATCAATAAAATATAGTTTTACAAGAGTTTTTTAAATTTTTTTATTATTTTGTTTTTCTAATTTATATATTATCTATTCCTCCATCTATTTCGTATAAATTGGTATATCCTAGCTTTTGAAGTATTTTTATTGCTTTTTTACTTCTAGCTCCAGTTTGGCAATATAAAATAATCATTTGTTTTTTGTTTTCTATCATTTCAGGTATCTTTTTTTGTAATTCATAACTTGGTATACATATTGCAGAATTTAAATGATATTCATTATATTCTTGAAAACTTCTTACATCTATTAATACCGCCATTGGATTATCTTTTAATAATTCCTTTGCTCTAACATATGTTATTGAATTTTCACATCTAAAAAATTGTTTTCTTATAACTGTGTTTATTTTCCTTCTTAAATTATCTAATTTCATATTAATAATATAATCTAAATTTCTACAATTAGATTATTACTCCTCCTTTTTATAATTATATATACAAAAACTTTTTTAAGTTATCAAAAAATATGAGTTAATCTTTTCTTGTGAAAAAACACTAAAAATATTGATACAAAAAAATAGATTTCTAATATATATAATATTAAAAATCTACCTTTTTTGTTAATTACTTTTTAATTACAATATATCACTAATGTTACATTATTTGATTTTTATTTCATACTTGTTACAATTATTGTTCTATTTTATTTCAAATTTCCACATTATGTTTACACTTTTGTATGTATTTTTATTTTTTTGTCTAAAAATATATTATGTGGATAATGTGGATAACTCTGTGAATAACTATTTTTAGCCACTTTTAGGACACACTTTATTCACATTGTCTGATAGTTAAATTTTAATAATTTAGTTACTTTTTTATTGTTAATTATTATGTGTACAGTTTTATGTGACAACTTTTTATTTATACTATTATAAAAGTAAAAAAACAAAACAGCTAGAACATGTATAAACTCATGAACTTTAGCTGTTTTTATTTTTTATTAATATATAATAAAAATTATAATAGCAATAATTTGTAATGTAAGTAATGCTGGCATTCCTATTTTAAATTTATTTTTTTGAGTTTTATGCCTGAAAACTTGCATGCCTAATATACTTCCAATAGTTCCACCTAAAAATGCAAATAAGAATAAGGTATTTTCTGGAGTTCTCCATTTACCATATTTTGCTTTTTTCTTATCTATGTACATTGATATGAAAGCTAAAAGATTTATAATTATTAAATATATTATTATATTTTTTAAAGAAAATATATCTTGCATATTTATATTCATTCTATCTAAAAACATTTCTTTTTCTCCTATCCAAATAAACTCATTTGATTACTTTGGCTCATTCCTTCTAAACATCCTGCATTTGTTAACATTTCGATTACTGATTTTCCAGCTTTTGAACGTATTTTTAAATCATCTATGGACATAAATTTTCCATCTTTTCTTGCTTCTATTATACTTTCTGCTGCAACTGTTCCTAGACCAGGTATACTATTTAATGGTGGACGTATTGAGTCTTCTTCCATTATAAATTTTTTCGAATCTGATTTGTATAAATCTATTGGCAAAAATTTTATTCCTCTTTCATACATTTCCCAAACTATTTCTAAATCGTCATACATATCTTTATCTTTGGCTGTAGCTGAATTTCCCATTAATTCAATTTCTCTCATTTTATTTTTTACTTTTTCTTTACCATGGCACATTACATCACTATCAAATGCTTTTGCTCTAATTGAAAAATATGCTGTATAATATGCAACTGGTCTATGAACTTTAAACCATGCTATTCTAAATGCATTTGTTACATATGCTGCTGCGTGTGCTTTTGGAAACATGTATTTTATTTTTTCACACGATTTTATATACCAATCTGGAACATCATGTTCCTTCATCATTTGAACATATTCAGCCCATTTGGCTGGATCCTTTAATGCTTTTCCTTTACGTACTGTTTCCATTATTTTAAATGCTGGATTTGGCTCTAAGCCTTTTTTTATTAAATAAATCATTATATCGTCCCTACAACATATCGCTTGGTCTAGTGTTACCGTTCCTTCTTCAATTAAACTTTGTGCATTTCCAAGCCATACATCTGTACCATGTGATAATCCTGAAATACGTATTAATTCATCAAATGTTTTAGGTTTCGTATCTACAAGCATTCCTCTAACGAATTTTGTTCCAAACTCTGGAACACCTAAGCTTCCTACTTCAGAATGAATTTGTTCTGGTGTTACTCCTAAAGCATCTGTAGAGGAAAATATTGACATTGTTTCTTTATCATCTAATTGTATTTTTGTTGGATCTATTCCTGTTAAATCTTGTAACATTCTTATTACTGTTGGATCATCATGTCCTAGTATATCTAATTTCAATAAGTTTTGATCTATTGAATGGTAATCAAAATGTGTTGTAGTTATATCAGAATTTGGATCATCTGCAGGATGTTGTATTGGGCAAAATTCATATATTTCTCTTCCTTTTGGTACAACTATAATACCTCCTGGGTGTTGACCTGTTGTCCTTTTTATTCCAGTACAACCTTTAGCAATTCTTATTGCTTCTGCATTATTTATTGGTATTCCTCTTTCTTCATAATATTTTTTCACATATCCAAATGCTGTTTTATCTGCAACTGTGCCAATTGTCCCTGCTTTAAATGTAGTTCCTTTTCCAAATATTACTTCAGTATATCTATGTGCTTTTGCTTGATATTCTCCTGAAAAGTTTAAATCTATATCTGGCTCTTTATCTCCATTAAATCCTAAAAATGTTTCAAATGGTATATCCATTCCATCTTTATCAAGCATATGTCCGCATTTAGGACACTCTTTGTCTGGTAAATCAAAACCATTTTTAAACCCATAATCTGTAAAATCTGAATATTTACAATTTGGACATCTGTAATGTGCAGGTAAAGAATTAACTTCTGTTATACCTGTCATATTTGCCACAAATGATGAGCCAACACTTCCTCTTGAGCCAACTATATATCCATCTGCATTTGATTTCCATACTAATTTTTGTGCAATAATATACATTACTGAGAAACCATTTTTTATAATTGATTGTAGTTCTTTATCTAGTCTTTCTTGTACTATTTGTGGTAATGGATCTCCATATAGTTCTTTTGCTCTTGTCATGGCTATATCTTCAATTTGTTTTTCACAACCTTCAATATGTGGAGGACATTTTTCATTAGATATTGGACTTATCCTCTCACACATATCAGCAATTTTATTAGTATTGGTTACAACTACTTCATATGCCTTGTCTAAGCCTAAATATTTAAATTCTTCTATCATTTCATTTGTAGTTCTAAGATATAGAGGTGCTTGTTCATCTGCATCATCATAACCTTGCCCAGCCATTAAAATTCTTCTATAAATTTCATCTTGTGGATCCATAAAATGCACATCACATGTTGCTACAACAAGTTTTCCTAATTTCTCACCTAATTTTACTATTGTTTTATTAATATCTTGCAAAGCTTCTTCATTAGGAACTGTTCCATTTCTTACCATAAACATGTTATTTCCTATAGGTTGTATTTCTAAATAATCATAATCTTTTGCTATTTGCTCTATTTCTTCTTGAGATTTTCCTGCTACAATTGCTCTATATAGTTCTCCTGCCTCACATGCACTTCCAAGTATTAACCCTTCTGAATACTTTTTGTAAATTGATTTTAAAATTCTAGGTTTTTTATAAAAATAGTCCAAATGTGAAAAAGAAATTAGTTTATATAAATTTTTCAAACCAACATAATTTTTAGCAAGTATTATAGCATGGTAAGTTGGTAACTTTTTAAAATCTGCTTTTCCACTTTCTAATATGTTAATATCTTCTACTGTTTTGGCTCCTTTTTCTAATAACATGTTTTGCATAACTTTAAATACTTTAGTTAGTGTTATTACATCATCTAAAGCACGATGTGCAACATCTACTTTTATTCCTAAATTTTCTGCAATTATACCTAATTTATATTTTTTATAGTCTGGAAATAAATCTTTTGCAAGTCTTAATGTATCAATATATGTATTTTCTAATTTTATTCCTATTTTTTCAGCATTATATTTTATAAATCCTACATCAAAATCTGCATTATGTGCAACAATAATTCTATCTCCTATAAATTCTAAAAATTTAGGTAATATATTTTCTATAGTTTCTGCATCCTTTACCATTTCATCTGTAATATTTGTGACTTTTACAACTTCTTCTGGTATTGGCTTTTCAGGATTTACAAAACATTCAAATTCATCTATTATTTCTCCATTTTTGTATATAACTGCTCCTAGTTCTGTTATTTTTTCAGTTCTAAAAGATAAACCTGTTGTTTCTATATCAAGTATACAATATTCTGTATCTATTGGCTGACCTTTAGGAAAACTTACACTTGGTGTTTTATCTGGTACTAAGTATGCTTCCACACCATATATTACTTTCATATCAGGGTTATCTCTTCCTAGTAATTTATGTGCTTCTGGAAAAGCCTGCACAACTCCATGATCTGTAATTGCAATAGATTTCCAACCCCATTTCATTGCTCTTTTTATTAAATCTGTTGCAGATGTCATTCCATCCATTTGACTCATTTGTGTGTGCATATGTAATTCTACTCTTTTTTCTTTTGCTAAGTCTTGTCTTTCTTGTTTTTTCTTTCCTTGTGTCTCAACAATTACATTTGCAATAACTCCTATTTCTTTTGCAAATGGATCAAATTGTGCTGTTCCAGAAATTCTTACTCCTTTTGCAGTTTGTAATCTTGCTAAAACTGATTTTGCCTTTTCTGCTTCTACAAATGCCTTACAAGTAACTGTACTTGTCCCATCATATAAATCAAACATTACTAAATATTTTCCACTTTTTAGTTCTCGAGAATCTGTATTTATAATTTCTCCTTCTAGTGCAATTTTTCCGCTATCTATAGATATTTCTGTAACTTTTACAATTGCATCTTTTATGTTCGCATTTCTTCCTAATATTAATGGTGATTTTTCTTCTTCTTGTTCTATTTTAGTTTCTATATTAACTGCTTCTTCAATAGGTGCTAAATTTTCTTGTGTATTTAATTCTTCTTGTATTTTTTCTTCTTCACATGCTGATGCTTGAGCTTCACTTATAGCTTTTTCTATTTCATATTTTTCTGTCATTTTTGATTTTTGCTCTATTTTTTGTATTTCTTCTTCTCTAATTTCCTCAACATATTTTATTTTATATGTTTTTCCATATAATGTTTTTAAAATGTTTTGCAATATTTTATCAAATCCTCTTGCTTCTAAAAATTCAACACCATTTACATATATAGTAACTTTTACTACATTTTCCTGTATTTCAATTTTACTATTATGTAATAATACTCTAACTAAAGGATACTTAATTGACATATATTTTACAATATCATTCCATGTACTTTCTATACTCGGAAATTTTATATTATCATCATAATTTGTGTCTATTTCTATATTTTCAATAAAAAACCTAGATTTTAGATATTCTTCGAATTCTAATAATTCTTTTATTTCTATGTATTCACACGGTTTTAAATCTATTTCTAGTTTATTTGCTTTTTTAAATAAATTTATTTTTTCTATTTTACTTTTTATTATTTTATTATCTTTTTTATAGTCTCCAAATATTTCCTCTATTGTTTTTAATTTCTCCTGCATTAAAAAGCCTCCCTTTTTATTGTATAGAAATGACGTGACGTCAAATTTTCTTATAAAAGATATTCTATCATATGTTTTTGAATTTTAGAATATATAAAATATATTTTTTTGTTATTTTGCTATATTTCTTTTTTCAACTTATGTCAATTTAAATTTGATTTTATTATTTTAAATAAACAACAAAAAAATAACAGATAATTTCTTATCTGCTATTTCTTGGCTCCTCTTGTTGGACTCGAACCAACGACCTATCGGTTAACAGCCGAGCGCTCTACCAACTGAGCTAAAGAGGAATATAAACCTGGCGACGACCAATTTTCCCAGCAGGGTAACCCGCAAGTATCTTCGGCACTAGAGAGCTTAACTTCTGTGTT
>CALXRX010000038.1 GCA_944390975.1 uncultured Clostridia bacterium
TAAAAAAGACATATAAACGCTTTATATCCATTTTACTAATGGCTTTTTTAGGAGTAGGCTTTTTTGCAGGAATAAGAGCAACTTCACCAGACATGGTAGATACAATAGATAAATATTTTAAAGACCAAAATGTATATGATATACAAGTAATATCTACATTAGGTTTAAAAGATGGAGATATAGAAGCACTAAAGAAAATAGAAAATATAGAAGAAGTTTATGGAACATATTCACAAGATGCAGAAATTAATATTGAAAATACACAAGTTATTTCAAAAGTTTTATGTTTAGAAGAAATAAATAAACCAGTATTAATTGAAGGAAAACTACCAGAAAATATAGATGAATGTGCAGTAGAAGAAAATTTCTTAAAATTAACAAACAAGCAAATTGGTGATACTATACAAATACAAATAGAAAATATAACAAATGATGACGGAGAAGAAAAAGAATATTTAAAACAAAAGGAAGTAAAAATAGTAGGAACAGTTCAAAGTCCATTGTATATATCAAGTGAAAGAGGCTCAAGCCAACTTGGTGCAGGTAAAATAAATTCATTTATTTATATATCTAAAAACAACATAAATGTACCAGAAATATATACAGAAATATATATAAAAGTTAACGATTCACAAAATTTAACAACTTCAAGTAAAAAATATGAAGAACTAATAGAAAGTGTAACTAATCAAATAGAAGGAATAAAACAAGAAAGACAAAATGCAAGATATGAAGAATTAGTAAATAAAGCAACAGTGAAAGTAAATGATGCAGAACAAGAACTAGAAAAAGAAAAACAAGATGCACAAACTAAAATTTCAGAAGCAGAGCAAGAAATAAATGATGCAAAAGAAGAAATTACAAAAGCAGAACAAGAAATAGCTTCAAATAAAGCAAAAGCTGATAAAGAATTTGCAAATGCTGAGAGCCAAATTAAAACTGCAAAAAATCAAATAACTGAAAGTGAAAAAACTTTAAATACGAAAAAACAAGAAGTACAAACCCAGCTAAAACAAGCTGAAGAACAAAAAAGCAATTTACAAAATAGTTTAAACGAAACAAATTCAGGCTTAAAACAAATAGAAGAACAATATAACCAAGTTATAGAGAGTTTAAAAAATGAAAATTTACCAGAAGAACAAAAGAAAATTCTTGAACAAACTAAAATAACTCTAGAAACCAAAAAACAAGAATTAGATAAAGCAAAGCAAGAACTAACAAATGGAATTAAACAAATAGATGAACAAACAAAATTAGCAAACCAAGAGTTGGAAAAAGCCCAAAATGAAATTACATCTGCAAAACAAGAAATAGAAAAAAATGAAAACAGTTTAGCACAAAATAAAAAAACTACTTATGCAAAAATAAATTCTGCTCAAAAAGAAATAGAAGATGCAAAAGTGGAGTTGCAAACAGGTGAAGAAGAATTAGCTAAAAATAAACAAGAATTTGAAGAAAAAATTCAAGATGCAGAGGAAAAGCTAATTGATGCAAAAAATAAAATTGCTGATATAGAAAACCCTAAATGGTATATATTAGATAGAACAGGAAATGCGGGTTATAGTGGTTTTATACAAGATACAAAAAGTATTGAAAATATAGGAATAACATTTCCAATTGTATTTTTTGTTATAGCAACCTTAATATCTCTAACATCTATGACAAGAATGGTTGAAGAACAAAGGCAACAAATAGGTACACTAAAAGCACTTGGATATAATGAAATACAAATTGCAAGTAAATATATAATATATGCTACTTTTGCCTGTATTATAGGTGGAACTCTAGGTATGTGTGTAGGATTTATATTACTTCCAAAAATTATTTGGATGATGTATGAAATGTTGTATACAATGCCACAAATTATAACTAATTTTAATTTAACATATGCAACAACAGGATTGTTAGCTGCAAGTATTTGTATAATAGGTGCTACAGCCTATACTGCATTTAAAGATTTAAAATATACACCAGCAGAACTAATAAGACCAAAAGCACCTAAAAAAGGAAAAAGAGTTTTACTAGAAAAAGTACCATTTATATGGAAACGATTAAGCTTTACAAGAAAAGTTACAATAAGAAACTTATTTAGATATAAGAAAAGATTTTTAATGACAATTATTGGTATAGCAGGATGTACTTCACTTATAATTGCTGGGTTTGGTTTAAGAGATACAATAAGGTCTATAATACCAAATCAATATACTAAAGTATTTAATTATGATATGCAAGTAGGGTTAAAAAACGAATTAACTGATGAACAAATACAAAACCTTATTACTAAACTAGAGCAAAAAGAAGAAATAAATGATGTATTTGAAGTATATATGACTTCTGCTACATTAATTAACAATGAAAATCATGAAGATGTACAAATTATAGTACCAAAAAACAATAATGATTTACAAAATATAATTAATTTATATGATATAGAAACAAAAGAAAAAATAATACTTCCAGAAAATGAAATATGTTTAACAGATAAAGTAGCAGAACTTTTAAATGTAAAACAAGGTGACACAATTATATTAAGAGATAGTGATGATAATGAAAAAAGTGTAAAAATTGCAAATATAGTAGAAAATTATATTTCTCACTATGTATATATGTCAAAAAACTTATATGAAAGTTTGTATGATAAATATGAAACCAATGTGTTATTTACTAAAAACATAGACTTAAATGAAGAACAAGAAAATGAATTAGCAAAAAATATAATTAGTCAAAGTGAAGTTGGAAGTATTAATTTACAATCAACAGCAATGGGAATAATGGATGGAACAATGAATTCCTTAAATTATGTAGTAGTTATTCTAATAGTGTCAGCTGGATTACTAGCATTTGTTGTATTATATAACTTGTCAAATGTTAATATTAGCGAAAGGATAAGAGAACTTGCTACAATAAAAGTTTTAGGATTTTACGATAATGAGGTATATTCATATATATCAAGAGAAACAGTTTTATTAACATTAATAGGGATATTATTTGGAATTTTTGGAGGATATTTTTTAACAAACTTTATTATGAGTACCTGTGAAACAGATATGCTAAGATTTAGAAATATAGTAGAGCCATTAAGCTATATATACTCAGTGGCAATTACAATTATATTTACACTAATTGTAAATTTTGTAACCTATTTTGCATTAAAGAAAATTAATATGATAGAAAGCTTAAAAAGTGTAGAATAATGTAGGAGTTAAAAATGGAAATTAAACAAATATTAGAAAAATTAATTAAAGACGAACTTACTATTGAAGAAGCAGAAAACGAAATAAAAAATAATCAATATGAAGATTTAGGTTATGCAAAAATAGACCATAATAGAAAAGAAAGAATTGGTCAGGGGGAAGTAGTATTCTGTGAAGGAAAACCAGATAAATTTTTAAGTAAAATATACATGACAATATATAATGAAAACAAAGAAGTACTTGGAACAAGAGCGACGAAACAACAATATGAACTATTAAAAAAAGATATTCCAAACATTAAATATGATGAAATATCTAGAATACTAAAAATAGAAAATGACAAAGAAAAAATTGGCAACATCGTGGTATGCACTGGAGGAACTGCAGATATTCCAGTTGCGGAAGAAGCGGCACAAACTGCAGAGTTTTTTGGAAATTATGTAGAAAGAGTATATGATGTTGGAGTAGCAGGAATTCATAGAATACTTTCACAAAGAGAAAAACTTGATAAAGCTAATTGTATTATTGTAATTGCTGGAATGGAAGGAGCATTAGCCTCTGTTGTGGCAGGTTTATCAAAAGTACCTGTAATTGCTGTTCCTACATCAATAGGATATGGAGCAAATTTTGGAGGATTAGCAGCCCTACTAAGTATGTTAAATTCATGTAGCAATGGAATTTCAGTAGTTAATATAGATAATGGTTATGGAGCAGGATACATAGCAAGCCAAATAAATAAATTAAAACTATCTTGAGGGAAAATATATGTTACAAAAATTGAAAGAAAGAATTAAAGAATTAAATAAAGTAGCTATTGCATATTCAGGAGGAATAGATTCTAGCTTTTTGGTATATGTGGCTAATAAAACTTTACCTAAAGAAAATGTATTAGCAATAATAGTAAATGGCCAAATGCTAGCAAGACAAGATTATAAAGAGGCAATAGAGTTTTTAGAAGAAAACAAATTCAATTATATGGAAATACCATATGATGCTTTAGAATTAGATGAATTTAGAAATAATGATAAAAATAGATGTTATTATTGCAAGAAAAATATAATGACAAAAATTAAGAAAATTGCAAATGATAATGGGTTTGAAAATGTATTAGATGGGAAAAACTTTGATGATACAAAAGTATACAGACCAGGAAATAAAGCAACTAAAGAATTACAAATAATAAGTCCACTAGAAGAAATTGGATTTACTAAAGAAGATATAAGGAAATATAGTAAACAATGCAAAATAAAATTCTGGAATAAGCCTTCAAACTCATGTTTAGCAACAAGATTTCCATATAATACAGTTTTAACTAATGACAGTTTGAAGAAAGTAGAAGAAGCAGAAAAAATTATAAAAAATTTAGATATACCAAAAGTAAGAGTAAGAATTTATAACGATACAGCAAGAATAGATATAGATAAACAGTATTTTGAATTAATAGTAAAAAATGAGGAGATAGTTCAAAAAATAAAAAATTTAGGATTCAAATTTGTTACATTAAATTTGTTAGGACTAAGAAGTGGTAATTTTGATGAATAAATAATTTTTTAATAAAAATAATAATTATTACTTGAGTAAAAAAGAAGGTGAAAACATTTATGAGTACTGAAAAAGAAAAAATGCTATCTGGCGAGTTATATAATGCAAATTGTGAAGACCTTATTAAAGAAAGATATATAGCAAAAGATATTTGTTATAAATATAATAATTTAGTTCCTTCACAAATTGAAGAAAGAAAAAAATTAATAAAAGAATTATTTGGTAAAACTGGAAATAATATAACAATTGAGCCTAATTTTTGGTGTGATTATGGATATAACATTTCAGTTGGTGAAAACTTTTATATAAATCATAATTGTGTAATATTAGATGCAGCAAAAGTAGAATTTGGGGATAATGTTTTTATTGCACCAAATTGTGGATTTTATACAGCAACTCATCCAATAAATGCAAGTACTAGAAATTCAGGTTTAGAGTTTGCAAAACCAATAAAAGTTGGAAATAACGTGTGGTTTGGTGGAAATGTTACAGTATTACCAGGTGTAACTATAGGCGATAATGTAGTAATAGGAGCAGGAAGTGTTGTTACAAAGAACATTCCATCTAATAATGTAGCATTTGGAAATCCGTGTAAAGTTATAAAAAACATAGATTAAATATAAAATGATGTAAATTTTTTTTAGGAGGTAAATATATATGGAAAAATCAAAAGTGTATTTTACAAAGGAAATAACACCAGAAAGTGTTATTAAAATGTATGAAAAACTAGGAGTAAAACTAAAAGGAAAAGTGGCTGTAAAATTGCATTCAGGAGAAGAAGGAAACCAAAACTATATAAAACCCGAATTTGTTAAAAACATAATAGAATATGTAGGTGGAACAGTAGTAGAATGTAACACCGCTTATGGAGGAGAAAGAAATACAACTGAAAAACACAAAAAATTAATGGAAAACCATGGTTGGACAAAATATTTTGATGTAGACATAATGGATGCAGAAGGACCAGATATGAAATTAGAAATTCCAAATGGTAAAGTGATAAAAGAAAATTTTGTAGGAAAAAATATGAAAAGCTATGATTCTATGTTAGTATTATCACATTTTAAAGGTCATCCAATGGGAGGATATGGAGGTGCAATTAAACAATTATCTATAGGTTGTGCATCTTCAGAAGGAAAGTCTTGGATACATTCAGCAGGAAGAGGAAAAGACCAAACAAAAATATGGGATAATTTACCAGAACAAGACCTATTTTTAGAATCAATGGCAGATGCAGCTTCATCTGTAGTAGAATACTTTAAAAATAATATTATATTTATTAATATTATGTGTAATATGAGTGTAGACTGCGATTGTTGTGCAGTTGCAGAAGATCCATGTATGAAAGATATTGGGATTTTAGCAAGTACAGATCCAATAGCAATAGACCAAGCATGCATTGATTTAGTGTATAATTCAAATGACACAGGAAAACAACACTTTATACAAAGAGTTGAATCAAGACATGGTATTCACACAATAGAAGCATCACAAGAACTTGGATTTGGAAATAGAGAATATGAATTAATAAATGTAGATTAAAAATATTAAAACTGGAGGAAAACATGGATATACTATATTTTGATTGCTCAAGTGGAATAAGTGGAAACATGACATTGGGAGCATTATTGGAAATTGTAGGAAATGAAGAATATTTATTAAATGAATTAAAAAAATTAAATTTAGATGGTTACAAAATTGAAATTTCAAAAAAAGTAAAAAATGGTATAACAGGAACATATGTAGATGTAATATTAGAAAATGAAGAAAACAATTTTCATGAGCATTCTCATAATCATATTAGCAAAACACATCATGAACACAGAAATTTAAATGATATAAATACAATTATAGATAATAGTGAAATTAGTGAAAAAGTAAAACAGTTAGCAAAAAGAATTTTTTTAAGAGTGGCAAAAGCAGAAAGTAAAGTTCATAACAAACCTATAGAAGAAGTACATTTTCATGAAGTTGGAGCAATAGATTCTATTATAGATATTGTAGGAACTGCAATACTAGTAAATAAGATTAATCCAGATAAAATTATATCAAGTGTAGTAAATGATGGATATGGTTTCGTAGAATGTTCACATGGTAAAATTTCAGTACCAGTACCAGCAACAAGTGAAATTTTTGCAGATTCAAATGTAAAAAACAGACAAATAGATATAGATACAGAACTTGTAACCCCAACAGGAGCAGCAATAATAGCAGAATTAGCAACAGATTTTTGCCCTTTACCAGCAATGGTAACCAGAAAAATTGGTTGGGGAGCAGGTTTAAAAGATTTAAAAATACCAAATGTGTTAAAAGTATATTATGGTAATGTAGAAAAACGCAATGAAGACTTTATAGTAATGGAAACTAACATTGATGATACAACAGGGGAAATACTAGGATATGTTACAGAAAAATTATTCAAAAACGGAGCTTTAGATGTATTTTTTACACCAATTTTTATGAAAAAAAATAGACCTGCTTATAGGCTAACTGTAGCATGTAGAAGTGAAGACCTATACAAATTACAAAAAATAATATTTAGAGAAACAACAACAATAGGAATAAGATATCGTTATGAATATAGGACTGAACTTGAAAGAGAGGAGTTAGAAATTGATACAAAATACAGCAAGTTAAAAGTGAAAAAAGTAAAGAACAATGGAGAAACATACATTTATCCTGAATATGAAAGTATGAAAAAAATAGCAGAAGAAAATGATATACCATTAAAAGAATTATATAAGTTAAATGAATTAAAAGAAAATATATAATAAATAAGGAGGAATTAATATGATTTATAAAGAATTTAAAGATTTAAAATTATCTAATTTAGGTTTAGGTACAATGAGGTTACCATTAAAGGATAGTTCAGATGATAGTTCTATTGATGAAGAAAAAACTGAAGAAATGGTTAAATATGCAATAGACAATGGAATAAATTATTTCGATACTGCTTGGGGATACCATAATGGAAATTCAGAGAAAGTTATAGGAAAGATTTTAAATAAATATCCAAGAGATAGTTATTATTTAGCTAGTAAATTTCCTGGATATGATGTATCAAATATGAATAAAGTAGAAGAAATATTTGAAGAACAATTAAAGAAGTGTAAAGTAGAATATTTTGATTTTTACTTATTCCATAATGTATATGAAAAAAATGTGGATTTATATTTAGACGAAAAATATGGAATACTAGATTATTTATTAAAACAAAAAGAAAATGGAAGAATTAAACATCTTGGATTTTCAGTTCATGGAAGTTATGATGTTATGAAGAAATTTTTAGAAGCATATGGAAAATATATGGAATTTGGCCAAATACAATTAAATTATATAGACTATGATTTCCAAAAAGCAAAAGCAAAAATAGAATTATTAAATGAATATAATATTCCTATATGGGTAATGGAGCCACTAAGAGGAGGAAAATTAGCAAAACTTCCAGAAAATTTAGAAAACAAATTAAAAGAACTTAGACCAGAAGAAACTATACCTGGTTGGGCATTTAGATTTTTACAATCAATTCCAAATGTTACAATGATACTTTCAGGAATGTCATCTATGGAACAATTAAAACAAAATATAAAAACCTTTGAAGATGACAAAGCATTAAATAATGAAGAAATGAAAACTTTATTAGATATATCAAAAGAATTGCTAAAAGGAAATACATTACCATGTACAGCTTGCCATTATTGTACTGCACATTGTCCAAAAGGATTAAACATACCTGAAATATTATCTTTATATAATGAACACGTATTTACAGGTGGTGGATTTATTGCACCAATGGTAATAAATGCTTTACCAGAAGATAAAAGACCAAGTGCTTGTATAGGATGCAAAAGCTGTGAAGCGGTTTGTCCACAACAACTAAAAATAGCTGAAGCAATGAAAAAATTTACTGGATTATTAGGATAAAACATGGAGGTAAAAAAATTGAAAACGGCATTAGTTCTTGAAGGCGGTGCAATGAGAGGAATATATACAGCTGGAGTACTAGATGTTTTTATGGAAAATAAAATTCAGGTAGATGCAATAATAGGAGTTTCTGCTGGAGCTTTGTTTGGAATAAACTACATATCAAATCAAAAAGGAAGAGCCATTAGATACAATAGAAATTACATAAAAAATAAAAACTATATGGGACTATATTCTTTATTAACAACAGGAAATATAATGAACAAAGACTTTTGCTTTAATAAACTAATATACGATTTAGATAAGTTTGATTTTAAAACTTTTGAAAAATCAACAATAGATTTCTATGTAACAGTTACTAATATTGAAACAGGTGAAGCAGAGTATATAAAAATAAAAGATTTAGAAAATGAATTAGAATATTTAAGAGCATCTGGCTCAATGCCATTAGTTTCAAAAACTGTAGAAATTAATAATAAGAAATATCTAGATGGCGGAATGGCAGATAGTATACCTGTAAAAAAAGCAAAAGAGATGGGATTTGATAAAATAATTGTTGTTCTAACTAGGCATATTGAATATAGGAAAAAGAAAACAGCAGTATATCCATATAAAGTAATGTACAAAAAATATCCTAAATTTATTAATGCGGTAAAAAATAGATATATAAATTATAATAATACAGTAGAACAAATAATAAAAGAAGAAAATAATGGAAACATATTTGTAATTAGACCATCAAAAAATCCAAATATAAAAAGGCTAGAAAAAGATATAAATAAAGTAGAAGAAACATATAATTTAGGAATAAATGATGCTAAAAATAGGATGAAAGAGTTGATTAATTATATAAATAACTAAATAAAATTTTAATTATAAAAAGGTATAGTTTTAAATTATACCTTTTTTATGTACATATTATGGTATTGTTTGGTCTATTTTACTTCTTTAAAATTGATAGGTAATTATATATAAATATTTTGAACAGTCGCCATTCCCCAATGAAACTGTATAAAATGTTTACACATTTTAACAGTTTCTATTGGTCTCCACTTATGGCTCCTCATCGTTCTTCAATATTTATATATAATTACCTATCAATTAAATACTTATAGACTGAAAAGTAACCATATTATGCATACAAATTAATAATAACTATTGTTTTTTTATATATAATGTGCAATAATATTTTTGAAAAAAATAAGAGGAGGTATTAATTATGATTGAAATAAAAAATATTTCAAAATCTTATGTAAAAAATAAAAAGTCAATAGATAATCTAAGTTTAGAAGTTAAAAATGGTGAAATATTTGGTTTTTTAGGACCAAATGGAGCAGGTAAAACAACAACAATAAGAATGATAACAGGAATATTAAATATAGATGAAGGAGACATTTTAATTGATGGAAAAAGTATAAAAAAAGATCCAATAGAAGCAAAGAAAAATTTTGGCTTTGTACCAGATAACCCAGATATGTTTTTAAAACTAAAAGGAATAGAATATTTAACATTTATGGCAGATGTATATGATGTACCACAAAATAAAAGAAGAGAAAAAATAGAAGAATTAACTAAGAAATTTGAAATTTATAATGAACTTAATAATGAAATCCAAAGCTATTCTCATGGTATGAGACAAAAAATTGTAATATGTGGAGCATTACTTTCAGAGCCTAAAAACTGGATTTTAGATGAGCCAATGACAGGTTTAGATCCAAAATCTTCTTTTGATTTAAAAGAAATGATGAGAGAACATGCAAAATCTGGAAAAACAGTATTTTTCTCAACACATATATTAGAAGTTGCAGAAAAATTATGTGATAGAGTAGGAATTATAAATAAGGGAAAATTAGTATTTGTAGGAACATTTGATGAAATGAAACAAAAATTTAAAGAAGAGGCATCTTTAGAAAAATTGTTCTTAGAAATTACAGAAAAATAATATTGGAAAGGAAGAGAATATATGAATAAAGTGCTAGAATTAACAAAAATATTTCTTAAAACTTCCTTTTCAAGCATGAATGCCAAAATGGGAGTTTCTACCAAATTTAGAGGAAAATTTGTATTATATGGTTTATTATTTGTCTATTTTGCAGGACTTATTATATTTTTAAGTTATAATCTTCTTGAAGGTTTAATAGCAATAAATCAAGAAGCAATATTTATTGCTATGGTTTTGTTTATGATATTTGGTTTTGCAATATTTCAATCTATTTTTTCTAGTATAAACATATTGTACTTTACAAAGGATACAGAATATATATTACCATTACCACTAAAGCCATATCAAATAATTCTTGCAAGAACAATTGTAATGTTAATAGCTGAATATGCTTTAATATTTTTAGTTGGGTTAATTCCGCTTACAACATATGGGATATTAACAGGAGTAGGAATAGCTTTTTATATAAAAATGATTTTGGCAGTAATATTAATACCAATTTTACCAGTATTGTTAATTAATATTATTGTAATGATTATCATGAGTTTTGCAAAACTAACAAAAAATAGAAATAGATTTCAATTAATAGCATCTTTATTGGTTTTAGTAATTATTATAGCTTTATCTGTTTCTATGAATGGAATAAAAGGCGATGTTTCTAATGAAGAAATGGCACAAATGATTGTTCAAGCAAATGGAATGTTAGAAATGGTTAAAGGTTATTTTCCAACAGTAGACTTTTTAATAAATGCACTTACAACAAATTTAGTAAATGTAGCTATATTTGAATTTTTGAAAACAATATTAATTACTATAGTTGCTTTTGCTGTATACATGTTAATAGCACAAAAAATTTACTTTAAAGGACTAGTTGGAAATCTATTTGGTGGAGGATACAGAAAATCTAATAAAGAAATAAAACAAAAGGAATTTAGTAATAGTAAATTATATAAAAGTTATATAGGAAAAGAATTTAAATGTTTGTATAGAAATCCAGTATTTTTAATGCAATGTTTATTACCAGCTATACTAATACCAATTGTAATAGTTGCAATTACTTACACAAGTTTAAATAGCAAGGAAACAATGGGAGAACTTACTCAAATGCTAGGACAAATGCAAGTAAATACATTTACAGTAGCTTGTATAATATTAGGAATTATTCAATTTTTTACAATGTTTATATATATTTCAATAACTGCAATATCAAGAGACGGAGAAAATGCAGTATTTATAAAATACATACCAGTTTCACTATATAAACAGTATATGTATAAAATAGCCCCAAATATAATAATGAATGTTATAACAACCTTAATATCATTAGGACTGGCTAAATATATTTTAAATTTACCAATTATAACATTAATTCTATTACTAATAGTTTCAACTATAATGGGAATATTGCAAAGTATATTAATGATTATAATAGATTTAAAAAGGCCAAAATTAAACTGGGATTCAGAATATGCAGTTGCAAAGCAAAACTTTAATTTAATATTTCCAATGATTTTATCAATGATAAATATAATAATTTTAGTAGGAATGGTAATTTTACTAAAAGATATAAATATATATGTAGGTCTTTTAATTTTAGGACTTTTATTTACAATTATAACAATTGTAGTAAATAAATATATGAAGAAAAATCAATATGAATTAGCACAAAAAATTATATAAATTAAAAAAGTACAAAACTAGCTTGAAATAATATTGCATGTAATATTAAAGAATAGAAAGGGGAAAACAATGATAAAAGTAGAGAATCTAACAAAAAAATTTGTTAGAAATAAAAGTAAAAAAGAAAAAGAAGAATTTTATGCAGACAAAGACATTACATTTGAAGCAAAAGATGGCGAAATTATTGGAATACTAGGACCAAATGGAGCAGGTAAAACTACTTTGTTAAGAATGATTGCAGGAATTTTAGAGCCAACTGAAGGAAAAATATCATTTGATGATATGAATTATCAAAACAATGAAATAGAGATAAAACAAAAAATTGCGTATTTATCAGGAAACACAAAATTATATGATACTCTAACTACATATGAGTTATTAAGAATGTGTTGCGATATTTATGGAGTTTCAAAAGAAGAAAGTGAAAAAAGAATAAAAGAAATTGCAAAAGTATTAGTAATGGAGCAATTTTTATATAATAAAATTGCAAATTTATCTACAGGTCAAACTCAAAAAGTAAATATAGCAAGATGTTTAATACATAATCCTAAATATTATATTTTAGATGAAGCAACAACAGGATTAGATATTATCTCTAGTCAAATTATATTAAATTTTATAAAAGAAGAAAGAAATAAAGGCAAAACAATTTTATATTCTACACATTACATGGAAGAAGCAGAAAATATTTGTAATAAAGTAATTATGATAAATAAAGGAGAAATAATCAAATCAGGAACACCTGAAGAAATCAAAAAGGATACAAATACAACAAATTTACGAGATGCTTTTTTTACAATGCTAGGAGGTGTTTTAGATGAAGAATAATTTATGGAATATATTAAAAAAAGAATTAAGAGAATTATTTAGAGATAAAAAATCATTAGCAATGATGTTAGTAATACCAATATTTATACCACTTATAGTTATAGGAATGTC
>CALXRX010000039.1 GCA_944390975.1 uncultured Clostridia bacterium
AATACATTAAGAGATTCTGTTTATGCACAAACGGAGTGGACAATCTCGCAATTTTCAGAAACATTTGTGGGATTACAAGATAGTTATGAATTTAAAGTAAGCCCCATGGAAGTTACTAAGATTTCTACAGGACAAAAAATATATTTTAGAGGGACTGATGATGCAGGAAAAATAAAATCAATAAAACCTCCAAAAGATATGTATATAGGAATAATTCTTTATGAAGAATTTGATCAAATACAGGGAATGAATACAGTAAGAAAAATAAATCAATCTATTGTAAGAGGTGGAGAGGACTTTATTGAGTTATATGTATATAACACGCCACCAAGCAAACAACATTTTGTAAATAAAGAAAAAAGAATCCCAAAGAAAAACAGATTAGTATACTTAAGCGATTACAGGTCTGCTCCTAAGGAATGGTTAGGACAGGCTTTTTTTGATGAAGCTGAATACATAAAAGAAACAAATCCAAAAGTTTATGAAAACGAATATTTGGGATTAGAAACAGGAGAAGGAACAAATGTATTTGAAAATTTAGAAATAAGAGAAATAACAGATGAAGAAATATCACATTTTGATAGATTATATAAAGGAATTGATTGGGGTTGGTATCCTGACCCATTTGCATATAATAATATGCATTTTGATATAGCAAGAAGAACATTATATATATTTGATGAGTTTCAAGCTAACAAAATGAGTAATAAGGCGACATGGGAAGCATTAAAAGAAAAAGGTGTTACAGAGAATGATTATATAACAGCAGATTCAGCAGAAAAAAAATCAGTTGAAGATTATAGAACGTATGGAGCATACATAAGAGGAGCAATAAAAGGTCCAGGGAGTGTAGAATATAGCATGAAATGGTTATCAACCTTAAACAAAATAGTAATAGACCCTATTAGATGTCCTAAGACAAGGGAAGAGTTTGAAAGTTATGAACTGGAAAAAGACAAAGACGGAAATGTAATAACAGGATATCCAGATAAAAATAACCATCACATTGATGCAGTGAGATATGCACTAGAAGAAATATGGAGGAGAAAGGGACAATAATGAACATATTTAGTTGGATAAGAGGAGCGATAAGAAAGATGTTTGGTAAAAATAATATAGAAGATGCTTTAAATATAGATATAGCAGTTTCAACAGAATTAGAGTCAAAAATATTAAAATGGGGACAAATGTATAAAAATGAAGCTCCTTGGATAAATGATGATATAAAAAGTTTGGAATTACCATCAGCAATAGCCAATGAATTTGTTAGACTAACTATGTCTGAATTTAAATCAAATATAACTGGTGGAACAAGAGCTGTATGCATAAAAAAAATATATGATTATGCTATAAAAGAATTACCTAATAATCTTGAATATGGAAATGCTAAAGGTGGATTAATGATGAAACCTTACATAAAAAATAAAAATATCTTTGTTGAATTTATACAACAAGGATATTTTTTTCCTGTTGAATATGATGATACAGGAAAAATAACTGGGGCTGTTTTTGTAAGTCAAAAAACAAAAGGAGAAGATATATATACAAGATTAGAATATCATAGTTTAAAAGGAACAGATTATTTTATTATAAACAAAGCATTTAAAAGCAAAGATAAAGATGATTTAGGAGACGATATAGCCCTAACAGAAGTAAAAGAATGGGAAAACATTCAAGATAAAACCAAAATACAACATGTAGAAAAGCCATTATTTGCATATTACAAACCTCCAATGGCGAACAATATAGACACAAAGTCTCCTCTTGGGATGTCTGTGTATGCAAAGGCAGAAAATTTAATAAAAGATGCAGACACGCAGTATGGTAGAATTATGTGGGAATACGAAGCATCAGAGAAAGCAATATATGCAAGCACAGAAGCGTTAAGACAAAGGCGTAAAGATGGTGTAAGCTTATGGGAAATACCTAAATTAAAAGATAGATTATTTAGAGCGGTAGATATTTCAAAGGCAAATGGTGATGATCTATTTCACGATTATAGTCCTGAAGTACGAGATGAAGCATTTTGGAGAGGTCTAAATAAAATACTCGAAAGAATAGAATTTAACTGTATGTTAGCTTATGGTACTTTGTCAGAGCCTACATATTCAGATAAAACTGCAACAGAAATAAAAGCTAGTAAACAAAGAAGTTTTACAGCTGTATCAAGGATGCAAGAGAACTTACAAGATGCTTTAGAAGATTTACTTTATGCAATAGATGTATTAGTTACTCTGTACAAATTAGCACCAATTGGAACTTATCAAGCAAGTTTTGAGTGGGGAGACAGTGTATTAGCTGACACAGAAAAAGAACAAGTACTACAAATGCAAGAAGTAAGTGCAGGATTAAGAAGTAAATTAAAATATATAATGTTTAGATATGGATTAACAGAAGAGCAGGCATTAGAAGAGTTGCAAAGAATAAAAGAAGAAAAAATGAGTAATCAAGAAGCTTTTGGATTTACTGCAAACGTAGAGGAGGAATAATGAAAAAGTTTATTATTAAAATTTTTAGCATTAAAATATTATGGTTATCAAGTTGCGTTGTCTATAAAAGAAAAAATGTATATTATAGTTCATTAAGAAAAGCAATATTAAAAATAAAAGATGACAGATTTAATAAAACTATAATGAAGAGATCAAAGATGGGAGAAAGTAGATGGACATCAGAAGTAATTGGAAAAAACTTTATAGAAGGTCTTAAGATAGGATTAGAAGGGAAATAGCTTATGCTAACTGAACAAGATTTTATAAAAATAGAAAAACAATCAGTGCAAATATATCAAAATTTAGAGCTGCAAATAATAGAAGAAATAGCAACAAGAATAACAAATTTTGGATACGCAAATACAGTCGTGATTAATGATTTAAAAATTGCACAAGAAATGGGATTTCTGTATCAGGATATAGTAAAACTTGTTGCAGAATATAATAATACGACCATAGAAGAGGTAAATAGGATTTTTTATGAAGCAGGAGAAAAAACATTAAAAATAGATGATGCAATATATAAGGAAGTGGGATTAAATCCAATACCATTAAAACAGAGTGAAAGTATAAAACAAGTAATGAATGCAACAATTATCAAAACTGCTGAAAATTTACAAAATTTATGCATGACTACCGCTAGTACAGGACAAACACAATTTATAAATGCTATAAATAATGCTTATTTATACACTTCTACAGGTGTAAAAAGTTATACAAAAGCGATTGTAGATGAAATAAAAAATATTGGAAAGCAAGGAGCAATAATAACATATCCTAGTGGCAGAAATATGAGTTTAGAAAGTGCAGTTAGAATGAATATAATAACAGGAGCTAATCAAACTTGTGGAAAACTACAAGAATTAAGAGCAGATGAAGTGGGTTGTGACCTGATGGAGTTAACTGCACATAGTGGAGCTAGACCAGAACATGCAATTTGGCAAGGAAAAATCGTCAGTAGAAGTGGAAAAAAAGGATATTTAAGTTTAGACGACATTGGATATGGAACTGCAACAGGGTTTAAAGGAGTAAACTGTAGACATGATTGGTATCCGTATTACAAATGGTCTGCTAGAACTTATACCCAAGAACAGTTAGATACATGGAAAAATGAAAAAGTCACATATAATGGACAAGAAATTAGTAAATATGATGCGACACAGCTACAAAGACGTATGGAAAAGCAAATAAGAGCAGACAAAAAAGAACTAGCAGGGCTACAAGGAATACTAACATCTGCAAATGAAAATAAGCTAATAGAAGATACTAGAACAGAATTTAGTAAGCGTTCACTAATATACAAAATGCATCAAAACGAATTAGACGATTTCATACAGCAAACATCTTTAAGAAAAGACAATACTAGACTATATATTGGAAAACAAGATAAAAGTATAAGTACACAAGTATCAAATGTAACTAAAATTGCTAATAAATATAATAATAGTGATATTGTAGGAAGTAAAGTAAATGGAATAAAAATAACAGAGATTGGAGAACATATAATATCAAGAACATATGCAAGGAATATAACTTTTGAAGATGTGCAAGACACATTGAAAAATCCTATAAAATATGGTAAAATTAGAGCAGATAAAAGTCAGCAAATGAAAGGAAAAAACTGTACAATAGCAATTAATACTGAGACAGGAAAATTGATAACTGTTTTTCCTAAAAAGACAAAGAAGGAATGAAATTATGAAGATTAACAAAAATTTTAATGAAAGACAAATTGAACTATTAGAAAAAATTGATATTGATATTAATAAAGATTATAATGAAAAGACATTAGAACAATTAGAAGATCTTGTGTATGATACAATGATGGATAATCTTGATGAAAAACAAGATTTTACTCCACTTGCAGAAGAATATGAACAGATACTAGATATAATTGTGGAAATAGAAAATAATTTATAGTTAATTAAGGTACTGTAAAAGGTATCTTTTTTATATTTCAAGAGTTAGAAATAGCTCTTATTTTTATGCTCCGAAATGAGGGTAAACTACAAATTTTGTCTACTTACGGACGTAACAAAGTAAGCTCACGAGACAAGAAAAAGTCGTAAAAATCGTAGTGAGAGAAAGGAACAATATGAAAAGAAAATTTTTAGAAGATTTAGGATTGGAAGCAGAGGTAGTTCAAAAAATTATGGACGAAAATGGAAGAGATATTACATCGTTAAAAGCAAGAGTAGATGATTTAACAGAACAATTAAACGTTAAAGATGCTACAATTACCGAAAAAAACAATAAAATAGCTGAACTTGAAAAAGTGGACGTTGTGGCTATTAAAAAAGAACAGTTTGAACTTGGAAAAGCTGAAGGTTATAAAGAAATTGAAGAATTTAAAAAACAAAATTCTTTAGAAAAGGCTTTGGCAAGTTATAAAGCTAAAGATGCTAGCATAATTAACAAAATGCTAGATATGGAAAAGGTTAAGTTTAATGACAAATATGAAATAACAGAAGGACTTGAAGAACAAATTAAAAAAATTCAAGAAACGCATGATTATTTGTTTGATAGCGATAAACCTTTACCAACATTTTCTGATTCTACTCCAGGAACAGAAAGCAAGATAAGTGGAGATCCTGAAAAAATGGATTACAATACTTATAAACAATGGAGAAAACAAAATAATTAAAGAAAGAAGGAATTAAATTATGGGAAATCAAATATTAACACCACAAATCATAGCAAATGAAGCTTTGATGGTTTTAGAATCAAATTTAACTATGGCTAATTTAGTACATAGAGATTATTCAAAAGAATTTGTAAATGTAGGAGATACTATAACAGTAAGAAAACCTGCAAAATTTGTAGCAAAAAATTTTATAGGAGAAACAGAAGAGCAAGAAATTAGCGAAGGCTCTGTTCCTGTAAAAATGGATAGATATAGAGATGTAACAATTCCAGTAACTTCAAAGGAAATGACATTGGATATTAAAGACTTTAGTGAACAAGTAGTAAAACCTGCTTTAACATCTATTGCACAAGCAGTAGATACAGACTTATTAACTGTAGGTATTGAAAAAGCTGCTTCAAAAGTAACTGTTTCTAATACACCAACAATAGTAGATATAGCAAATGTAGCAAAAGCACTAGATAACAAAAAAGCTCCTAGAGATAATTTAAGAAACTTAGTTTTAGCAGTAGATACTTTATATAAGTACAATACTTTGGACACATTTGCTAAAGTGGCATATAAAGGAGACTCAGAAGCTTTAAAAGAAGCTGAAATAGGAAAAGTATATACAATGAATACTTTTATGTCTCAAAACGCTCCTCAAAACAATTCTGCAACTGCAGGTACAGCAACAGCATATAAAGTTACTTGTAGTAAAGGAAATACACAATTTACTGTTTCAGCTGGTACAGCAGCTACAGGTACAATTAAAAAAGGAGATAAATTAATTGTTAACGGATATTTATTTGAATGTGCTGAAGACTTAACATTAGCAAGTGGAGCAGGAACTTTAAAGGTTACAGAAAAAATACCATTTGCTATAACAGAAGCTATAGACGTAGTAATAATAAATAAGGCTCATTCATTAGGTTTCCACAGAAATGGACTAGCATTAGTAACAAGACAATTAGAATTACCACAAGGGGCTGCAAAATCAGCAGTAGCAAGTGCTAATGGGTTAGCTGTAAGAGTTGTATTTGATTATGACTCAAAAACAAAGACTGACAAAATATCATTTGACATTATCTATGGAATAAAAGAGTTAGACTCTGATTTATTAGTGGATTTTGCTTAAGGGAGGAATAAGGCATGTTAACTTACTTAAAAGATGAAAATGAATATAAGTCAATGTTAGGTACAGATAACGTGCCTAATGGCTTCAATAAGTTAAATATAGAAGCAAGTAATTATATAAATCACAAATCTTTTGGAAGAATTGACAAAGACAATATTCCAGAACAAGTGAAATATGTTACTTGCTTAATTATTGACTTAATTCAAGAAGAAAATAAAAAAATATCCGAAATAGGAAATCTTAAATCACAAAATATAGAAGGATGGTCAGAAAGTTACTCTACACCAGAGGAGATAAAGGCTGATTACGAAGATAAAAAGTATTCTACATTAAAAAAATATTTATGGAATGTAATAGGAATTGATGGAAATCCACTTTTGTATTGTGGGGTGTATTAAATGAATGATAAATTTTTTACACATCAAATAACAGTATATCATACAACAGATGATGAAAATTTTACGAGTTTGACTTTTGACAAGGTTTATTTCAGACATAATAAAAAGACTAATTTAGTGGATAAAGGGCTTGAAAAAGGAAGTACAGGCTCAATTACAATACCTACCACAGAGAAGCTAGATATTTCTACAAATGATTACATAGTAGAGGGAATTGTAAATGATGAGTTTGATTTATCTAAGTTGCAACAAAAATACCAAGTTTTTAAAGTGGTTAGCGTAGACAATAACCTAAAGGGAGGTCTACAGCACTACAAAATAGGAGTTACAGAGTAATGGTTAGTGGATTTACAGTAAAAGTAAAAATGAATAGTATTAACAAAATATTAAAAGACCATGGCCTTGATAAAAATGGTAGAGTAACACGCTTTTTGAGAGATGATGTAGATAGGCTAATGAATCCATTTATTCCTATTGATAACGGTATGCTTAGAAGAAACAAAACTTATCCTAAAAATAACGAAATCAAGTACACAAGTCCTTATGCAAAATATCAGTATTATGGAAAACTTATGCTTTCTAAAAATGGTAGTAGTTGGGCTAAATTAGGAGAAAAGAAAGTATTAACTTCTAAAAATTTAAAATATCACACATCAGGTACTGGTGCAAAATGGGACAAACTCATGATGCAAAGAAGAAAAAATGACGTTGTAAAAGATGTAGAAAATTATATTAAATCAGGAGATTAAAATGAAAAAGGCAAAGATAGAACTAATAAAAGAATTTATAGAAACTTGTCCATTATTAAAAAATGGTAAAGTGAATGTAGATTATATAAAAGATAAACCACAAAGTTATTCAATAGACGAAACACCAGCGACGACTGTATTGATTCCATATACAGATGGCGGTAGTAGAAATCAGATATTGTTTGATTTTTCTATTCAAGCTAATTTTAGCATCTTAGAAAATATAAAAAATTCAAAATTTTGTGATGATTTTACGCAATGGATAAAAGAACAAGATAAAATAGGAAACTTGCCCAAAATAGACGGTATTTGCTGGATAAAGTGTGTAGATAGAGGAACAATACTTCAAACTACTGAAACAACAGCAATATACGTAATTCCAATGCAAGTTGTATATGATGAAGACTTTTAAGTCTTCTATTTTTAACTTTAGCGTTAAACACCCAGTTATACTGGGGGATAATTATTTTTTATAAAAAGGAGGAAATATTGTGGAAGAATTAGTTAAAAGAAATGGTAAAGTTGCGTACATGGATATCTCAACAACATCTATAGCAAACTTTCAAAGAATGAGGAAGTTTACAGAGATATCTAAGTCAAAAAATGCAACAGAATATTCTCGTATATATGTAGATGAAGATGGAGAAGTAACTGACGTAACAGGATATAGCGAAGAAATATCATATGCGTTTGATTTATATAAAGGAAATTTGGTGCATCAAAAGCTTGTCGATATAACTGATAATGAAAAAACTGGTAACGATGCACTTGTAAAAATATTGACAGTTGATTTTAGTAAGCCTGTTGGAAGTGGTTATGAAGCTAGATTAAGAACATATTCAGTTGTACCAGATGCAGAAGGGGATAGTACAGACGCTTATACATACAGTGGAGCATTTAGAAAAAACAGTGGATTTACTATTGGTGTTGCACAAGTGAGTGAAGATGGATTAACAGCTACATTTACAGCAACACAAACAGTAGCAGAATATCCAGTTACTTTTGTTGTAAAAGACAGTTCAGCAAGTACACCAATAGAAGGAGCAAAGATAACTATTGAAGGAACATCTTATTTAACAGATGCAACAGGTATAGCAACTGTTGAATTAGCTACAAAATCTTATTCAACAATAAAAGTAGAAAAAGATGGGTACACAGCACAGGAAGATATTTCTGTAACAGTATCAACGGGAGCTATATTAAAAGAAATATCATTAGTAGAGGCTTAGTAATAAGCCTCTTAGAACTTAGGAGGATTTATGAAAATTAGAGGAATAGAAGTTGATTTTAATTTTTTAGATGCAGATGATGTAGAAAAATTTGAAAAAGAAGCAGAGAGAGTAAAGAAAGAATGTGAAATAAAAGGTAAACAACAAATGACATATTCTCAAACAATCAGAGAAGAATGTAAAGTAATAGATAATTTTTTTGATAATGTATTTGGTGAAGGAATATCATTTAAAATGTTCCAAGGAAAAAATAATTTAGAAGATCATATAAAAGCTTTTGAAGATATAGTAAAAGAAAAAATGGAACAGCAAAAAGGATTGCAAAACACTTTTGATAGATATCAGCCAAACAGAGAACAAAGAAGATATAATCAGTATCATAAAGGAAATAGAAGATAATGAATAAAAATATACTATTAGATAAGTTGCCGCAGTTTACGAGACAAAATTTAAAAATAAGAACTGATTTTAGAGAAAGCATTAAATTTGAACTGCTAATGCAAGATAATAAAATTACAGAGAAAGAAAAAATAATGTTAGCATTAAAACTATATTACTATGATATTTCAAAAATAAAAGATATAAAGTTAGCAATAGATGAAATATTATGGTTTTATAGATGTGGAAAAGAAATACAGGAACAGAAAGAAAGTAAACAAGAAGAAATAAGAATGAAACAAATTTATAGCTATGAATTTGATGATGAATATATTTATAGTGCTTTTATGCAGCAATATAAAATTGATTTAAATAGTACTAAGTATTTGCATTGGTGGAAATTTAAAGCTCTTTTTAATTGTTTAAATGAAAATACTCAGTTTGTTAAAATAATGGGGTATAGAGCAATGGATTTATCAAAAATAAAAGACAAAGAAATGAAAGCACACTATAAAAAGATGCAAAAAACATATGCTCTACCGGATATGAGAACAGAAGAGGAAAAAGAAGCAGATTTTGCCAATAAATTGTGGTAATTATTATATTTACCGACAAGCAATTACAATATTCGACACGCACGTTATGTTATACTCCTTTTGTAAAAAGGAGGAAGTTTATATGAAATTTATAATTAGAACACCTAATATAAAAAAGAGTATTAAAGCAAGAACGACTGGAAGAACTAAAAGAATGATTAAAAAAACAGTAAACCCTTTGCATGGAAAAAAAGGAATGGGATATATAAATAATCCGCAAAAAGCAATATATAATAAAGCATATAATAAAATTTCATTTAGTGTGTTTGATGTTTTTAAAAAATCAAACAGTGCTTTATATAATATATTTATAGCATTTCCATTGTTTCTAATAGTAGTTGCATTTCAAATTATATATTATTGCTATAAATATTTGTTTTTAGGAATAGTGTGGATAATTAAAAAAGCAATAAATTTATTAAAAAACAAATCAAACGATAATACATTCGATGAATGAATGTATTGCAGAAGGTAGGAGGACATGTGAAAAAATGGTATATATGTCCTTATTGTAAGAAAAAATTAATAAAATACGAAAAAAATGCTGAAAGTAAAGGCATTTTTTTGTTATGCAAAAATTGCAGAAAAGAAATTGAAATAAAAATAACAATAAGGAAAAATCAGTCTTTAAATTGAGCCAATGAGCCTGACTAGAAAGGGGCAATTATGTCAGATGGCTCGGTTACAATTGAATTTAATGGAGACACCAAGGATTTAGAAAAAGATATAAACGGAATTGGTAACAAAATAAAAAATGGTTTTAGTAAAATAGGAAATATTGCAAGTACGGCATTAAAAGGAGCAACAATAGCAATTGGAACGATGACTACAGCATTAGCAGGACTAACAATCGGAGCAGTTAATTCTTATGCTGATTTAGAGCAGAATTTAGGTGGAATCGAAACCCTATTTAAGGGAAGTGCAGACAAAGTTATCAAAAATGCGGAAAACGCATACAAAACAGCTGGAATGAGTGCAAATGAATATATGGCTACCGTAACAGGATTTAGTGCTAGCTTGTTACAGAGTTTAGGAGGAGATACGGAAAAAGCTGCTGATACTGCTGATATGGCAATTACTGATATGGCTGATAATGCAAACAAAATGGGTACTTCTATGGAAAGTATTCAATATGCATATCAAGGATTTGCTAAACAAAATTACACTATGCTTGATAATCTTAAGTTGGGTTATGGTGGAACGAGGCAAGAAATGGAAAGATTGCTAGCAGATGCTCAAAAAGTAACAGGAATCAAGTATGATATTAGCAACTTAAACGATGTGTATAATGCTATTCACGTTATACAAGGAGAGCTTGGAATTACAGGTACAACAGCAAAAGAGGCATCTGAAACAATAACAGGCAGTGTAAATTCTATGAAATCAGCTTTTGATAACTTTTTAAATGGAAGCGGAAACATAGAACAGCTAGTTGAAACAGGAATAACTGCAATACAGAACATAGTCAATGCGGCAGGAGAGTTGTTACCCAATATTGTTGAAAGTATAGCGAACGCAACCCCTCAAATAATCGAAGGGATAAATAAAATATTTCCTATGATATTTGATTTATTAACAGAAAATTTACCTGTAATACTTTCAAGTGTAGGTCAGTTATTAAGTGCATTGTTACAGGCAATCATAGATTATATACCACAACTAATGCCAATTGCAATTGAATTAATAGAATCTTTTATAAGTGGATTACTTTCTATGTTACCACAAATACTGCAAATGGGAATAACTATTATAGTAGAACTGATAAAAGGTATAGGAGAAATGTTGCCTGAATTAATACCGACAGCTGTAGATTGTATTATAACATTAGTAGAAACATTATTAGATAATATAGATTTGTTAATTGATGCAGGAATACAGTTGTTGGTAGGTCTAGCAGAAGGGTTGATAGAAGCAATTCCGAAATTAATAGAAAAAATACCTGTTATAATAGAAAAGCTAATAAATGCAATAGCTAAATATTGGCCTAGAATAATACAAATGGGAATTACGTTATTAATAAAGTTGACAGAAGGACTAATAAAGGCTATACCATCTTTAATAAAGGCTATACCGCAAATAATAGGTGCTTTAGTAAATGGACTTGCAAATGCAGCGGGACAGCTTGTTAACGCAGGAGCTAATTTAATAAAGGGGATTTGGCAAGGAATATCTAATACAATAGATTGGATTTGGAATAAAATATCAGGATTCTGTAATAGCATTGTTAGTAAAATAAAAGGATTTTTCGGTATACATTCACCTTCTAAATTGTTTGCAGATGAAGTCGGTCAAATGTTAGGACTAGGTTTAGGAGAGGGATTTGACGACAGTTTAAGTTCAGTATATAAAGATATGCAAAGAGCAGTAGAACGTGAAAACACGAAATTAACAACAAACTTAACAAGTACACATCAAATACAAACACAAATAGAAGATAATAGACAAGCAAGACTTGAAAGTATAGACAATAATAAAGAAATTGTTGTAAATTCAACAACTAAATTAGATAGCAAAGTAATAGCAAGAGAAACAAATAAAGTAAATGCAAGACAAAAATTACAATATGGATATGCATAGGAGGAAAGGTTGAAAAATAATAAAGGAAAAATCCCATAAAAAATAAAAGTCCTAGAAAATAGCACTTTATGGTAAATAATA
>CALXRX010000040.1 GCA_944390975.1 uncultured Clostridia bacterium
ATGAAGAATTACAAGAACTATATAAAAAATATGGTCAAGGAATGGGAGAGAAAAGCTTTGCACTGCAAGTATTAGGGGTATCATATAGTAATTATATGACTATAAAAAACAGCGGAAGAAAAGCAAAAATATTAAGTAGAATGGAAAAAACAGACATAATTATAAATATGATATCACAAGAAAAAAGGTATTATACTAAAGAAGAAATAGAAGAAATATGTAATGATAATAATATGACAATAGAAAAATTTATAAGGTATGTGTTAAGAAGTAATAAGGTAGATGAATATAAAAAAGTAATACAAGGAGGAAAATTGTGGATTGGACATACAAGGTTAAGTAATGAATTTATAAATAATTGGTATACAAGAATGGAAACATTAGCAAAAATAGCAATGAATAAATTAAGAAAAAGATATAATATAGATTATAATAGAGATACAGATGACCAAGTACACGATGCAATTTTATATGTAATTGAAAAAAGAGGGGATATTGAAAAGAATTTTCAACAAGGAGATATAGTAAAAACATTATTATATTCAAGTATAAAAAGATTTATAGAAATACATATACTACAGCAGATGGAATTGACGAAAAAAACTTTATCTTTACATCAAAAATATAGAATAAAAAATGATTCAGAAAAAGAATTGCAAGAAATGTTAAAAGGCAAGTATAATACTGAAGAACAAGCATTAAGAGAATTTGAAGATAAAAATGAAAGTAAAACTGAAGATTTACCAAAAGATAATTTAATGGAACAATGTATTCAAGTACTAAAAGAGCAAATAGAATTAGGTAAAGATAGGGAAGAAGCGTTAAACTATACGGCAAAAAAACTAAATATTGGAAAAGAAAAAATGTTAGAAGCAATGCAAACATATTTAATAAAAAATGGGAAGGTTAAAATTCAACAAACCAAAAAAAAGAAGCCTAATGAAGAAATTGCGATATGATAATTTAATATAAAAAGTAAAAGGAATCTTCTATGATTCCTTTTATTTTGTGAAAAATATGTGTAATTTATTGTAAAAAAAATAAATTAAATGTATAATAAACTATAAAAATGTAAAAAAGGTAGGAGAAAAAATGTATAAATTAATTGCTATAGATTTAGATGGAACACTTCTTAATTCGTCAGGTGAAGTTAGTCAAAAAAATAAGCAAGCTGTAAAAGAAGCAGTAAAAAAGGGGATAATTGTAGTTTTAGCCTCTCGGAAGAATGACTACTTCAGTAAAAACATTGGCAAAAGAAATTGGAGCAAATCAATATATAATTTGTGGAAATGGTACACTAATATATGATTTACAAAAAGAAAAAATTATATACGATAGCTTTATGGACAAAGAAAAAGTTTTGGAAATTATAAAAGTTTGTGAAGAAAATAGCATTTACTATAATATATACACACAAGATAATGTATTAACCAAAACATTAAGCTATAATGTTCTATTTTATGATAAAGAAAATAGTAAAAAACCAATAGAAAAACGAACTAACATAAATATAATAGAAGATATACCTAAATATATTAAAGAAAATCCTAATATTAACATTCTTAAAATGACGATATGTGATAGCGATAAAATTATATTTTCTAGTATTGTAAGAAAATTAAAAATGATTCCAAAAATTGATATATTAGATATAGAACATATGTCGAAAAAAAATATAAAGTTTGGAAGTGAAGATATTCCTATTGAATATTTCTATACAGAAATAACAAAGCAAAATACCAATAAATGGACAGCAATCGAGTATTTAATAAATATTTTAGGTATAAAAAAAGAAGAGGTTATGGCAATAGGAGATAACATAAATGATAAAGAAATGGTTGAAAATGCAGGCTTAGGAGTTGCAATGGGAGGAAGTATATTAGAAACAAATAGAATTGGAAATGATTTTGTAAAAGACAACAATTTAGATGGAGTAGCAGAAGCAATAAATAAGCATGTAAATAATAAATAAATGCGATTGTTACAGCAATATTACAAATGAATTATTTTTACATTACAACAAAGAAAAAAGGTTGTTTTTAATTGCTTTTTATTGTAAAATTATAAATATATGATGATATATTAGTGATATTATGTCATATTAGATAAGGAGGAATTTTATATGGCAACAAATCCAATGCAGAGAAAAGCAAGAAATTCAATATTAATAGGTATTATAATAGGTTTATTAATAGGAGGAATAGTAATAGCATTATTATTTTTCCAATTAACAAGATTACAACAGCAAATACAAGATAATGAAGAAGCTACAAGAAAAGTATATGTACTTTCAACTGATGTAAAATCTGGAGGAAAAATTGATGCTTCAATGTTAACTGAAAAAGAAGCTTTACAAGATGTAGTTCCTACAGATTATATCGGCTTAGGTGATATTACAGAAAATACAATCGCAAAAGTAGATTTAACAAAAGGATCTGTTTTATCAAAAGCCTTAGTACAAGAATCTACTGAAAAAGTAACTTCAGATTTAAGAGAACAAGAATACAACATGATTATTTTACCACAATACCTAGAAGTTGATGATTATATAGATATTAGATTAAGACTACCTAATGGACAAGATTTTATAGTTGTATCTAAAAAACGTGTTAAAAATGCAACAGAAGATACAATATGGGTAGATATGTATGAAGAAGAAACAGTTGCAATGAGCAATGCCATTGTAGAAGCATATAAAATAAATGGGTCAAAACTTTATGCAACTACATATGTAGAGCCAGGAAATCAACAAAATGCTACACCTACATACGTACCAAGTGCAGAAGTAATTAACTTAATAAATGCAGATAGAAATATAACAGAAGAAGCAAGACAAGCCTTAGCACAAAGATATACAGCAGAATTAAGAGCAAGAAGAGAACAAGATATACAATCACAATTAAACTCATATAGTGATGAAGCAAAAGATAATTTAGAATCAAATGTTGAACAAGAAATAACAAATTCAAAAGAAGCAAGACAAGAATATATAGATTCATTAAATGCAAATTTGAATATAGAATAATTTAGTAGGAGGGAAATATGAAAACAATAGGTTTTATAGGAGCTTATGACAAAATTGATTTAATAATATATGTAGCAAAAGCCTTAACAGTATTAGGAAAAAAAGTGCTAGTAATAGACAATACAATAATTCAAAAAGCAAGATATATAGTTCCTGTTATAACCCCTACGAAATCGTATGTGACAGAATATGAAAAAATAGATGTAAGTGTTGGTTTTTCAAATTATGAAGAAATAAAAAGATATTTAGGAATACAGGAAGGAAAAGACATAGAATACGACTATGTATTAATAGATGTAGATAGTATAGAAAATTTTGAAAACTTCAATATTAAAAATTGCGAAAAGAATTATTTTGTAACTTCATTTGACTTGTATTCATTAAAAAAAGGATTAGAAATATTAAATCAAATACAAGAGCCAATTAAATTAACAAAAATAATATTTGCAAAAGATGTTTTAAAAGAAGAAAATGAATATTTAGACTATTTAGCTTTAGGAACAAAAGTTGAATGGAATGAAGATTATAAAGTATATTTTCCAATTGACAACGGAGATCAAAGCGTAATAATTGAAAACCAAAGAGTTTCTAAAATAGGAATAAGAAAATTAAGTTCAAATTATAAAGAAGGTTTGTATTATATAGTTGAAGATATTACTGGTGATATATCTTCACAAGAATTAAAAAAGGCATTTAAATTATTGGAGAAGGAAGTGTAGCATATGTCAGTTATAACATTTTGGAGCAATTCAAAAAAACAAACAGGACAAACAATGTCACTTGCAGCAATTGCTACTAGTATGGCAATAGAACATAATTATAAAATTCTAATTATTTCAACAAAATATAATGACAATTCATTAGAATTATGTTTTGGTGGAACAGAAAGAAATAAAAAATTAGTAAAAAGTTTAATAAGCAATCCTACAGTTACAGTAGATAGTGGAGCAGAAGGATTATCAAAAATGGCTTTTAGTGGAAGAATGACACCAGAAATAATACAAAATTATACAAAAGTAATATATAAAAATAGACTAGAAATATTATATGGGTACAAAGAAGTTCCAGACAGACCTACAAAAGAAGAATATTTAAAATTAAGAGAAAAATATAAAGACATAATACTAAATGCTAATAAATTTTACGACATAGTATTTGTAGACTTAGATAAAACACTTGAAAACAACATGATAAGAGAAGTGTTAAGCATATCTGATATTATAGTATATAATGTAGAACAAAAAATGTATATGATAGATGACTTTGTTAAATTAAAAAATGAAAACGATAAAAAACAAACAAGAAATCTAATGTTAAACATTGGAAGATTCGATTCATTCTCAAAATATACAATAAAAAACATATCAAGATATGTAGGAATAAGAAGAGATATTTTAGCAATACCATATAACACACTTTTCTTTGAAGCAGCAAGTGAAGAAGATGTGGCGGATTTGTTTTTAAAAATTAGAAAAGTAAGCGATACTGATAGAAATGCAGTATTTGTAAAAGCAGTAGAAGAAGCTGTACAAAAAATTATTTATAAAATACAAGAATTACAAATGATGATGTGATGTAGTATAAAAGGAGGAAGACGTATATGCTAATTAATTTTATCTTAACTGTTATTGTGTTACTAGGAACGGTCATGTTAGTTATGCGTTCAATAACGAAGAAAAAAGAACAAAAAGTAGAACAAGAAGTCGAAGTAGATGACAAAACATATACATTAGATAAAATGACTGAATTTGTTAAAAGAAGACTTGATGAAATTACAAAGATAAACTTATATGATATAGGTCTTTCAGAAGAAGAATTAAAAAGAAGAAAAAAGAAAAAGTACGAATTAAAAAAAGCATTGAAAGGCTGTACATATGGTGATGTAAATGATAAAAAGTATGTTAAAGAATTAATATATGATTTATTATTAAGAGAATATGGAGTAGATGAAATTAATATATCAAAAGCAATACCTTTTGATATACCATCTTTACTAACAGATCAAGATAAATTTGACATTTTATTATATATGTATAAAAAAGAATTTGGATATGAAGCACTTACTCAAATTATAAAAAAATATAATTTAGCAGTATTAAAATACATATCAGGAGAGACAAAACCATCCTATGTAATAACAGGAGAAGAAATAAGCGATATTTATAACAAAGAAGAATTAGTTTTAAATTTTGCAGATAAATTAAATGTTGTAGTACAAAGAATATATCAACACTACAAAGGATATAGTAGTATTGATGAAATAAGAGATATGAATATTGATGGTGTATCTGGCGGTGTATCAGGACTTCCAGAATCTTTCTTAAGCCAAGTTGCACAAACAGATGGAGATTATTTAGATCAGGTATTGGAAAATAAAGTACCAAGAGCTTGTGATAGTATTTGGATATTCTTCCAAGGTAAATCAATAAGACTTGCATTTTTATCATTTGGCTCAGAAAGTGAATTAAAAAGAGTATGTCAAAACATATATAAATATAATAACCCAGGACAGTTATCAGATACAAATGGATATAAAATTAATGAAATGAAAGACGGATCACGTGTTGTTGTTGTTAGACCATCTTTCTCTGAAACATGGGCATTTTTCGTAAGAAAATTCGATGTTAAAAGAGCAACACTAGAACAATTAATTGTATTTCCAGGTAAAGAAAAAGCAATTGATTTGTTAAAATTCTTAGTAAAAGGAGCAAGAATTATATCTCTTACAGGTGAGCAAGGTTGTGGTAAAACAACTATGCTTATGGGAATGATTGAAAATATATATGAAACTATGAACATAAGAGTTCAAGAAACAGCATTTGAATTACACTTAAGAAAAATATATCCAACAAGAAATATTTTAACATTTAGAGAAACAGAAACAATTTCTGGACAAGAAGGACTTGACGTTCAAAAGAAAACTGATGGATCTGTAAATATCATTGGTGAGGTTGCAACAGATCCTGTTGCTTCATGGATGATACAAGCAGCACAAGTTGCATCAAAATTCACATTATTTACACACCATGCTAAAACATTTCCAAACTTAGTTACAGCACTTAGAAACTCAATGTTAAGAACAGGTGTATTTACAAATGAAAAAACAGCAGAAGAACAAGTTGTGCAAGTATTAAATTTTGATATTCATTTAGTAAAAGATTTTAGAGGAAGAAGATATATAGAAAGAGTAACTGAATGTATACCAGTAGAAGAAAAAAATGAATATACATTTGATCATAAAAAAGAAAAAACACTAGAAGGAAAAATTGACAAATTTTTAGATAATGCAACACATTATTTTACAAAAGTTACTGACAGACAATTATATACATATGTAAATATTATGGAATATATAGATGGAGAATATGTACTTACAAATAAAATTTCAGATCAAAATTTAAGAGAAATGAGAAACAACATGGATGAAACAGATGTTGAAGCATTTGACAAATTTGTAGAGGAAAATTGGGGTACAAAACTAAAAGATGAAAAAGAAAACGAAGAAAAAGGCCCTAAAAAACGTGGAAGAAAAGCTAAACAAACAGTATAAATAGCTAATTACATTTGGAAGGGGGGTGCTATTATAGTATGTCTAATGAAGTAATTATGTATGGCTTAATGGCTGTAGCAGGACTATTTTTAATAGTTATTATAGCATATATAATTTTAATGAAAAGAATGAACAGGTCAGATGTAAAAAAAGCTATGGCTTTAAAATCTGGTGTTGAAAGCAAAACATTTTCATCAGATGTAATTTATCAAAAATTATATATGTTTTATATAAAAGTACCAGGACTAAAAAGATACTTAGTAAAACTAAGAAGAAGACTAGAAATTATTAACATTGAAGACGAATACTTAACAAGAAGGCAGTCTGCTAAAATATTAACAAATGCTTTATTAATAATTATTCCACTAACAGTATTTATTATAGCATTTACAAGTAATAATACACTATTACTTGCAATATTACTAATATTTGAAATATTTATGATAGAAACCTTAATTGGTGGAATGGTAGACAAAATAGACAACAAATTACTAAAACAGCAAATAAATTTCTTTGCAGAAATAAGACATGCATATCATGAGAGTAACATGGTTGAAGAAGCAATTTATCAAGTTGCTCAAGATGATGAATTAGAAATTTCTCGTCAAGCAGAAAAAATATATGAAGTTTTAATATCAGACGATCCAGAAGCTGAACTAGAAAAATATTATGATATAGCACCTAATAGTTATTTGAAAGAATTTGCAGGTATTTCATATTTAACTAGAGAATTTGGTGATAGAAAAGATCAAAATGGTGCATCTTTATACCTTAAAAATTTAAATAATATTACACAAGAAATGCAAATAGAAATTCTTAAAAGAGATAAACTAGATTATGTTTTCCAAAGTTTATCAGTTATAGCTGCAGTACCAATACTATTTATAGAGCCAGTAAAAAATTGGGCTGTTTCACAATTCAGTTTTACAGGACAATTTTACAATGGAAAAGGTGGACTTATAGTTCAAACCTTAATATTAATATTAACATTTATATGTTATGTATTAATAAGAAAATTAAAAGATAACTCTTCAACAAATGCAAATATAAAAAATACAGAAAATCCTTGGCAAGCAAAACTATATAAAAATAAACAAATTAAAAAAATAGTAGATATATTTATGCCTAAGCAAGGAACAAAAGATCATAGAAAAATAACTAACTTATTAAAAGATGCAGCATCAAAGCAAAAAATAGAATGGCTATATATAAATAGAATAACATTAGCAATAGTAACATGTATAGTTTCAGTATTTATGTTTTATCAATTACATAAAATTTCTATACAATACATATATGAAGAGCCTGATAGCGATTATAACGTATTAGGACAGATGTCGGCATCAGATGAAAAAAAAGCAATGGAAACAACTAGAAAGCACAACTATTTTCTAAACATGTTTAAAGGAAGAGCAAACGTTACAGAAGCACAAATTATGAATGCTATGAGATATTCTGAATATTATGATGATGCAACAGATGATGAAATAGAAACAGATGCAGCTAAGATATACACAAAATTACAAGTAATAAATAGCGAATATTTAAAATGGTTTGAAATATTGTTAGCTTTAGTATTTGCTTGTTTAGGATATATGGCACCTATTTGGCTTCTAATGTTCCAAGTTAAGATGAGACAACTAGATATGGAAGATGAAGTAATGCAATTCCAAACAATAATACTAATGTTAATGAAAATAGAGAGAGTTAATGTAGAAATAATTTTAGAATGGCTTGAAAGATATGCAAACATTTTTAAAGAGCCAATTACAAAATGCGTAAACAACTATGAAAGTGGGGCATGGGAAGCACTAGAAGAACTAAAAAATGATGTATCATTTTTACAATTTATACGTATCGTAGAAAGTTTACAAGCAGCAGTAGAAAAAATACCAATTAAAGATGCATTTGATGAACTAGATACAGAAAGATCATATTATCAAGAAAAAAGAAAAGAATCTAATGAAAGATTAATATCAAGAAAAGGTATGATTGGAAAAGTAATAGGATTTGCTCCAATGGTATGTCTATTTGTAGGATATCTAATAGTTCCATTAGTAGTAATTGGTATGTTAAGCATGACATCTGCATTTAATTCTATGAGTGGAATGATGTAGCTTTAAGGAGGAACAGTTATGGAAAATGCATCAAAAGCTTTAATTATAGCAGGAGGTATATTAATAGCAGTATTATTATTAGGAGTGTTAATGTATAGCTTTGCTAATAGTAGTGAATTTTTTAATCAAGAACAAGCTAACAAGCAAACAGAGCAATTAACAACTTTTAATAATCAATATGAAGCATATAATAGAAAGTTATTAAGAGGAACAGACGTAATTTCTGTAATTAACAAAATGATAGACAATAATAATAAATATGGAGTACATGGGTATAATGAGCCAAATTACCTTATGAATGTTGAATTTGAAATGAAAGAAGCAATAGTTTACACACAAAGCCGGAACTTCAAGTGTTAATTTTAAAGTTGGTGAAAGATATAATATTAGTTCATTTAGCAGTATAAAAAATAATGAAGATGCTTTTACAGATTTTAAAAGAAGAATTTTCGACTGTGAAGGTGTAGGATATAACAATACTACAGGAAGAGTAAATTATATGTTGTTTGTGGAAAGAAAAATGACTGATGAAGAATACGAAATGGGATTATAAAATATAAATGCGAGGAGAAAGAATATGGAAAATGCATCAAAAGCCTTAATTATAGCAGCAGAAATTTTAATAGGTGTACTGTTACTTACTTTTTTTGTAGCTATGTTTAATTCTATGGATTCTTTTTCACAAACAGTAAATTCAAATATAGAAACTAAAAATGTAAATGAATTTAACACAAAATTTGAAATATATAATGGAAAAAATAATTTAACTGCACAAGATGCAATTACAATAGGAAACCTAGCTAGAAATTATAACAATACAGAAGAAGGACAAGTTAGTGAAAATAGAATAGTAGTATACTTACAAGGTGCAGAAAGCAAATATGCAAACTTGCAAAATCTTAGTGATGAGGATACATATGAATTTATAGAGAAATATTCAGTAGAAAAAAAAGCTGTATTTGAATGTGAAATTATTTCATATAGTGAAAATACAAAAAAAGTAAATAGAATACAACTAAAAATGATAAAATAAAGTTGATAAATAAAAAAAAAAATAGTATAATGTAGAAAGGGATACTTTTGTGAAAAAAATCTTAATTGTCTTATTTATCGTAATTTTTGTAATAATTACAATAATAACTATATCATTAATAGAAAACTCTAAAAATTTAACACAAATTCAAAATGATAATAAAGAGTATGAAAAATACTTAGAAAAAGAAGTTTTTGGAACAGAAGTAATTACAGTAATTAATAAAGCTATAAATTCTAATATAAAAAATGAAGTACAACAAGATAAAAACGGATTTTACATTGAAAATGACACTAATTCAATAAAAGTAGAAATAAATATGTTAAACCAAGATAACCTTACAACCTATCAAATGGAAACAATAAAAAAAGTTGGAATAGAAGGATTTATTAAAAATTTTAATTTAATAAAATTCAAATGCACAAATATTTCTTATCATGAAAATACAAAAAAAGTAAAAAAAATAGTATTTGAGCAAATTGAAGAATAATGTTATTAACTTTAGATTGTATAATAATCTAAATCATATAAAAAATTAAATTTATATTATATTCAAAGGAGGAAAAGTATATGGAGAATGCATCAAAAGCTTTAATTATAGCTGGAGCAATATTAATTTCTATACTATTAATAGGAGTTGGAATGATGGTTTATAGTGGAGCACAAGGAGGTATAGATCAAGCCATAGCACAAATGAGCTCTACAGAAAAAGATATGTATAATCAAAATTTCACAAGATATATAGGAACTAAAGTTACAGGATCAAATGTAAGAGCATTAATTGGAAACATAATATCTAATAACAATACAAACCAAGATATTGATGGTAAAATTGTTTCAATAAAAGGTGACAAAACAATTTCAGCAGCATCAGGTGCATTAAATTCTAATGAAATGTCTAAGTATAGAACTGAAATTAATACAGGAGCAACTTATACAGTTAACGTAGAATATAATGATGCTACAGGTCTAGTAGAAGCAGTAGAAATTACAAAGAATTAGGATAAACAAAGGAGGATGTTATGGAAAATGCAGTAGATGCTATAAAAATAGCTTTTGGTCTTTTAGTATTTGCAATTGCAATAGCCTTAACATTTTCCGTTGTTGGACAAGTAAGGGCAACATCAGATATTATTTTTACATTAAATGATAAAACATCATTTTATGAATATGCAACAGAAATTGATTATAATACTGAAATAAATAGAATAGTAGGACTTGAAACTATACTTCCTACTATTCATAGGTATGCAAAAGAACAATATGCTGTAACAATATTTGATACACAAGGAAATGCAATTGTTAGATATGATTTATATACAGAAGGATTTATGTCTAATTGGAATGAAATTCTAAAAAGAATGAATTTGAATGATGAAAATGCAATAAACACGTATAATCAAGTAAAGGAAAGACTTGACCAAGTACAATATGTTGTAAATAAAGAATTAAATAAAAATATAGATATAATGGATTCACTTAATAGCAAATTATACTATGGAAAATCTGATATTAGTTCTATTAATATTGTTTCTCCATGGATGGGAGATCCAGATAATGATACAGTAGATAGAATTAAAGCAGATATGCCTACAAATGGAACATATGAAAAAAATGGAATTACATATTATGGTAAAAACTTATTGCAGTATAAAGATAGAACATTTAAAGAAAAATTCATAGAAATTTCAACTAGTGGGGAAACAGTAACAGATGGAAGTGATGAAATTGAAACAATTAAAGGAAATAAAAAATTAGAAATAATATATATTTTACAACCGTAGCAAGGAGGGGATTTTTATGGGAGATACACTAATTACAATAGTAGCTATATTTTTAGCAGCAATATTAATGTTTATTTTTCCATTAATGTCTATATCAGATAGAAATGATGATGTAGCACAAATGAGTGTACAAACGAAAACAGTAGAATTTGTTGATAATATTCGTTCAACTGGAAAGATTACACAAGATAATTATGATGCATATATTCAAAGTTTAGCTGCAACAGGCAATAGCTATGATGTTGAAATGGAAGTAAAAGTATTAGATGAAAACCCTGGTAAAAAAACATCACAAACAAGTTCAGATAAGATTGGTGAGAATATTTATTATTCTGAATATACATCACAAATTGAAGAAAAATTAAATTCAAGTCCTAGTAAATCTGTAAAATTAAAAGAGGGAGATTTAATATCTGTTAATGTAAAAAATACAAATACAACAATATCACAAATGTTAAAGAATTTCTTTTATAGTATAAGTGGAAATAATACATATAATATTACTGCTTCACATTCAGGAGTAGTTATGACAAATGGTAGTGAATAATAGCATCAAGATTAAATAGGTGAGGGTGATTAATAATGAAATTACAAAATATGACAGTTATATTTTCAATAATTGTAATACCTGTAACCTTGATTTTGTCAGCATATATAG
>CALXRX010000041.1 GCA_944390975.1 uncultured Clostridia bacterium
AGTTCTTCATCTGTTGTACTATCTCCTCCTATTATTCCTCCTCCTTGATTATATATTTCATCTATTTTTATTTCATATCCTTCATCTGTTACTATTGTGTTTCCATCTTCTTGTAGTTCTCCATAATTTCCTGCTATTTCTTCTAATTCTTCTTTTGTTAACCCTGTTCCTCCTTTTTCAAGTTCCTTATCTAATATTGCTAGTTGCATATCTTCTTTTATTGCTGCGATTTCTTGGGCTTCTTTTGCCCTCACGGCTTGGGTTATTATTCCTTTATCTCCTAGAGTTAGACTCAAGGTTACTCCTGATAAAATTAATAATATTATTATTGTTACCACAAGTGAAACTAAGGTTATTCCTTTCGTTTGTTTTACCAGCTTTTTTCTTACTTCTTTTAAGTTTCTATTTCTTATTTCCTTTTTCATCCGTTCCTCCTACTTTTTTATTTTTATTATCAATCTAAAATATATATTTTGAAAATTTTTTAAAAACCGCGTAAGCGACCAAACGAGTTTCGTTAGAAACGAGTGCGACTTGGAGCAACCTACATGCTTTTCTTTTTATTGTAGGTTGCGACACCAAGGTTTTTATATAAAAATTTGAAAAATATATATTTTAGATTGTATTTTTATTAATTAGAATCATCAATCTAAATATATATTTTGAAAATCTTTTAAAAACCTCATAAGCAACTATACGAACTTCGTTTGAAGTGTGTGCAATCTGGAGCAACCTACATAGTTTTCTTTTAAGGCACAAAAAATGACGAAGTTCATTTTTCGTCATTTTATCTTTCTATTCTTTTATTTTCAATAGTTTTAGCCTTTTTTGATTATCACATTTTTACATAAAATTCACATTATAAAGTGTTATTCTTTTTATTGCCTATACCATGAGCCAATATTATAAAATATGTTATAATTATTAGGTGTTATTTCTCCCATTAAATTTAAACTATATACTAATGTTTTTCTATTACTGTATAAAAATATATATGGTATTTCTTCTTTATATATATCTATTATTCTACTATATTTTTCTTTTAGCAATTTTTCATCTGTTATATTATTTACTTCTTTTATTATTTCGTTTAGTTCTTGATTGTTAAAATTAGCTAAATTGTTCTCTCCAAAATATGTTGTTAAGTCTGGACTATATGGTATATAAACTCCTGTTAAAATCATATCATAATTCTTATTTTCTAAATACTTTTTATATTGTGAATCATTTGCTTTTATTATATTTATGGTTATTCCTGTATTTTCTAAACTGGTTTTAATATTTTCAGCAGCTTGCACTCTTTTTGTATTAGTTGAGTTTACAACTAAATTTAATTTCAATTTTGTTGTTTTATAATCTTGTGTTTTTTGCCACGTTTTTCTACTATATGTCCAACCATTATCTTGTAATATTTTCTTTGCTTTTTCAGTATTATATTCATAATTTACTTTATTATCTCCATATAAGTAATTTCCATATTCTAATGGAAAATTCGAAACATAATATTTATCGCTATATAGTGCAGATATAATATTTTGTTTATCTATTGCATATGAAATGGCTTGTCTTACTTCCTTATTTGATAATACATTACTAGTACAATTTAGTGCTAAGAAGTCTAATTCCCTACCCATATACTCTTTTGTATTATATCCTATTGTTCCTATATAGTTTTCTATTTCCAAGCTACTGGTTGCAAATAGGTCTATATTACCTATTTTAAAATCATTATATATTTCCCCCATATTACTATATTTCAATATATATATTTGTGTTAATTTTGTTGTTTCATTTTTATTGTTCCACCAATTTTGATTTTGCTTTAATACAATATTATCATTTTCTAGTGTAACTTTAAATCTTCCCGTCCCAACAGGTGTAGTATTTCTTGCAGTATTTACAAAATCCTCATTTTCATAATATCTATATGACATTATTGGGAAGGTTAAATTATATTCAAAGAAAGGTATTTCTTTATCTAAGTTTATTCTTATTGTATTATCATCTATAACTTCTACACTTATTACATGTTGTACATTATATGCATAAATTGAATTTACATTAGTGTCTTTTAGCTTATCAATTGTAAATTGAACATCTTTTGCAGTTAACATATTCCCATCTTGCCATTTAATATTTTCTTTTAATTTTATTACATATGATGTATTTGATGTTTTTGACCATTGGCTAGCTAGACATAACTCTATTTTATAATTTTCATCTATATTTAATAATGGCTCATATACAAGTCTTGAAATATCTTGTACATTTTGGTTTTTACTAAGAATTGGATTTATTGTGTCAAAATTTAATACTGGTATTCTTATATTAGTTATTATTTCTGCTTCTTGTTGTACATTTACTGTTTCTATTTTATTTACTGGCTCTTCTTTTTTTCCATATAATAGATATGCTGAATATACAACTAATCCTATTACAATAACTATAAATATATATTTAATAATATTTGATTTCAACTTTTACCTCCATATTAATGTTTGTATATATAATATAGTAAATATTTAAAACTTTCAATACTTATTTTTTTGAAAAAAGAGAGCATATTTGCTCCCCCTATCTATTTCACTTGTATAATTTAAGCTCTTGATTCTACAACAATTTTAATTCCTGTTCTGTCTTCCCCTTCTACTTGTACTTCAGCAAATGCTGGTACACAAACAAGGTCTACTCCTGTTGGTGCTACAAATCCTCTTGCTATTGCCACCGCTTTTATGGCTTGATTTAATGCTCCTGCTCCAATTGCTTGCATTTCAGCTCTTTCATTTTCTTTTACCAATCCTGCGATTGCTCCTGCTACTGAATTTGGATTTGATTTTGATGAGATTTTTAAAATTTCCATTAATTCTTCCTCCTAAAATTTAATTTTTGTTTCATTTTGAACAAGTATATTTATATTATATTTTAGGATTATTGTCTAGTACTTTCTGGAAAAAAAAGGAAGTTTTCATCGTTCTTTTTTTCTATTTTTTTACAGTTTCAATCGCTCTATATTCTTAATTCGACAGCTTATTTCATCTATATCAAAAATACATCCATTTAATACACATTTTCCCTCTGCAAGTTTATACCTTTCTGGTAAAGTTGTTGTAAATCTTTTAATAGATGCATCTATGTCCATTCCTATAACTGAATTTATAGGTCCTGTCATTCCTATATCAGTAATATATGCTGTTCCTTTTTCTAAAATTGTTTCATCTGCTGTTTGTACATGGGTGTGTGTTCCATATATAATATTAACTTTACCATCTAAATAATATCCCATTGCTATTTTTTCAGCCGTAGCTTCTGCATGAAAGTCTACTATTATGATGTCTGATTTTTCTTTTATTTCTTCTATAATTTCATTTATTACTAAAAATGGATTTTCGGATAGGATATTCATATCTGTTCTTCCAATTAGATTTATAACTGCTATATTTTTATTATTACACTTTCTTATTGTATATCCTTTTCCTGGAACTCCTTTTGGATAATTGGCTGGTCTTATTAGTTGTGGAGCATCTATAAAGTTAAAAATGTCCTTTTTTCCCCATGTATGATTTCCCATAGTTACTACATCTGCACCTATTAGTAACATTTCTTTATAAAGTTTTTGTGTAATTCCCATTCCTCCTGCTACATTTTCTCCATTTATAATTATAAAATCTATATTTTGTTTTTTCTTTAAATTTGGTAATATTTCACTTGCTTTTTTTAGTCCATTTTCACCTATTATGTCCCCAACAGCTAAAATTTTCATTTTTTTCATTCCTTCCCTAATGTATGAATTTATTTTATATTTTAATATAATTCTTATTATTTTTTTATAAAAAACTGTTAATATTATACACTACTATAAAAATAAAAACAACTAGACTTATGCTAGTTGTTTTTATTTTTATTTTGCGTATTCAATTGCTCTTGATTCTCTTATTACATTTACTTTTATTTGTCCTGGATAATCCATTTCATTTTCTACTTTTTTTGCTATATCTCTTGCCATAAGTGTCATTTCTGCATCAGTTACTTTTTCTGGTTTTACAATTATTCTTACTTCTCTACCTGCTTGTATTGCATATGATTTATCTACTCCTTCAAAAGAATCTGCAATTTCTTCTAATTGCTCTAATCTTTTAATGTATGCTTCTAAAGTTTCTCTTCTTGCTCCAGGTCTAGATGCACTTATTGCATCAGCAGCTTGTACAAGTACAGCTTCTAATGTTTGTGGCTCTACATCTCCATGATGTGCTTCTACTGCATTTATTACTAATGGATTTTCATGATATTTTTTTAACACATCTACTCCTATTTCTACATGAGTTCCTTCCATATCATGGTCTAGTGCTTTTCCTATATCATGTAATAATCCTGCTCGTCTTGCTCTTTTTGCATCAAGTCCTAATTCTTCTGCCATTATTCTTGCAAGGTTTGACACTTCTATTGAATGATTAAGGACATTTTGACCATAACTTGTTCTATATCTTAATTTTCCAATAAGTTTTATTAAATCTGGATTAAGTCCCATAACTCCTGTTTCTAATGTTGCTCTTTCTCCTTCTGATTTTATTGTTGCTTCTACTTCTTCTTTTGCTTTTTCTACCATTTCTTCTATTTTGGCAGGGTGAATTCTTCCATCTTCAATTAATTTTTCTAATGCAATTTTTGCTACTTCTCTTCTTAATGGATCAAAGCCAGATATTATTACAGCCTCAGGTGTATCATCAATAATAAGATCAATTCCAGTTAATGTTTCTAAGGCTTTAATGTTTCTACCTTCTCTACCAATAATTCTTCCTTTCATATCGTCATTTGGAAGACTGACTATTGAAACTGTAGTTTCTGATGTATGGTCAGCAGCACATTTTTGAACAGCATATGTTAGAAGTTCTCTTGCTTTTTTTCCAGCTTCTTCTTTTGCTTTTGCTTCTTCTTCTCTAATAATTGCTGCTGTTTCAGTTTTTATTTGCTTTTTAGTTTCATCTAGTAATATTTTTTTTGCTTCTTCTGTTGACAAACCAGATATTTTTTGTAGTTCTTCTAATTCTTTTTGCATTAATTCATTTAATTGTTGTTCTTTATCGTCTATTGCTTTATCTCTTTTGTCAATTTCTTTTTCTTTACGTTCTAAACTTTCTTCTTTTCTGTCTAAGTTTTCTTCTTTTTGTATTATTCTTGATTCTTGTTTTTGTACTTCGCCTCTCCTTTGTCTAATCTCTTGCTCTAGTTCTTGCCTTTCTTGCATAATTTGTTCTTTTGCTTTAAATATTTCTTCTTTTTTTCTATTTTCGGCTTCTTTATTTGCAAGTTCTAATATCTTTTTTGCTTCTATTTCTGCACCTTCGATTTTAGATTCAGCTATTTTTTTTCTGATTGCTACACCTATTGGTATAAACACAACAGCTGAGATTAGAATTGTGGCGATAATGATTAATATTTCCATAATCATACACCTCTTTCTATTTAATTTTCAATGTTCGATAATAATATATCTATATAATTTTTTTAATATATTAAACCTACTCTTTTATTTTATATGTATTATTGTAAACTGTCAAGTCATTGGGCAAAAAAAATAGACCATCGGTCTATTTCTATTTTTATAATTAAATTAATTATTCTTTTTCTTACCAAATGTAACTTCTTGAAATAAGAAATCCTTAAAATCTTGCCATGTTATTTCTAAATGTAAGAATTCATTTAAATCATCTTCAAATTTTTGTTGAGCTGGTGTTAATTCAACTTTTATTTCTTTGAATAAAAATGCTTTTACTTTTGGCCATACTCCTACTTTTGCAGGTAATGCTTGTTCTGCTACATTAGTTTCTACGCCACCCATTATTTTTTCACTCATTTATTGTTCCTCCTTTGTAATTAATTAACAACTTTATTATATTTATACTATATAAATATAGATTTATCAATAGTAATTGCTATTTTTATTGTTAAATCTTGGTTACAAAATTATTACATTTTTGTTACATTTTACTTATTTTTCCGATTAATCCCTCTTTATAAATATCTTCTATTTTTACTTTTACAATCTCATTTTCTAAAATATTTTCGTCTTTTTTTACATATATAGTAATATAATTTGTGGTATGTCCTTTTATATATTCACCTTCTTTTTCTTCTAACAATACTTCTACTGTTTGTCCTATATAGCTTTTATTATGTTCTATTTGTTTTTTATCAGATAGTTCTATTAGTATTCTACTTCTTCTTTCTTTTTCTGAATTGTTAATTTGATTATCCATCAAAGCTGCTTTTGTACCTTTTCTAGGAGAATATTTGAATATATGCATTTTATAAAAGTCTATTTGGTCTAGATAATTATATGTTTGTAAAAATTCTTCTATAGTTTCTCCAGGAAATCCAACTATAATATCAGTTGTTAGTGCTGCTTTTGGATAATTTTTATTAATTAATTCTACACTTTTTCTAAATTCTTGTGTTGTATATCTTCTATTCATTCTTTGTAGTGTATTGTCACACCCACTTTGTAAAGATAAATGAAAATGATCACATATTTTATTTAGTTTTATAAGTTTTTGTATAAATTCTTCATTTATAATTGTTGGCTCCAAAGATCCCATTCTTATCCTTTGTATTCCTTCTACTGTATTTAGTTCTTCTAGTAGTTTAATTAAATTTATACCATTTTTTAAGTCTTTACCATATGATGCAATATGTATTCCTGTTACAACAATTTCTTTTATTCCTTTTTTAGCTATTTCTTCTACTTCTTTTTTTATATTTTCTATAGTCCTGCTTCTGACTCTTCCTCTTGCATATGGTATTATACAATATGAACAAAACCTATCACATCCATCTTGTATTTTTACAACTGCTCTTGTTTTATCTGTATAAGCTGTTGTTTCAAATTCTGTAATTTGTTTTTCTTGCATTATATCTGATACTTTGTTTTGTTTTTCTTTTTTTGAAATAAATTCATTAACATAGTTTATAATATCTTTTTTTTCTGTATTTCCTAATACAATGTCTATCTCTTTTATTTTATTTAATTCTTCTTTTGCTACTTGTGCGTAACAACCTGTTACTATTAATATTGCTTCTTGATTGTTTTCTTTTGTCCTTCTTAGAATTTGTCTTGATTTTCTATCAGACATATTAGTTACTGTGCAAGTATTTACTACATATATATCTGCTTTTTCTTCAAAATTTACTATTTCATATCCTTCTTCTATAAACTTTTGCCTAATTGCATTTGTTTCATATTGATTTACTTTGCAACCGTAATGTATAAAAAGCTACTTTTTTATTATTCATTTACTACTTCCCCTTACTAATATTGGGCGGAAATAACTCCGCCCATAGTTTATTTATTTTTGTGTTTTTTATATTTTTGTTTTTCCATCTAATGTGTCTAAATTATCTAATGCTTTTCCAGTTCCTAATGCTACACATGATACTGCATCTTGAGCTATCATTACATTAATTCCTGTTTTTTCTTGTAAAAGTTTATCAAGTCCATCTACTAAACAGCCTCCACCTGTCATATAAATTCCTTTATCACTAATATCTGCTGCTAACTCAGGTGGTGTTTTTTCTAAAACTGAATGTACAGCATCTACAATCATCATTGCTGGCTCTGTTAATGCTTCCATCATTTCACTAGAATATATTGTGATTGTTTTTGGTAAGCCTGTTACTAAATCTCTTCCTCTAATGTCCATTTCTATATCTTGAATTTTAGGATGTACACAACCTATGTTTACTTTTAAATCTTCTGCTGTTCTTTCTCCTATCATAACATTGTGTTTCTTTTTTATATATTTTACTATTGCTTCATCAAATTTATCTCCTGCTACTTTTAAAGATGTACTTACAACAGATCCTCCAAGTGAAATAACTGCTACATCAGTAGTTCCTCCTCCAATATCTACTATCATATTTCCACATGGTTTTGATATATCAATTCCAGCTCCAATTGCTGCTGCAATTGGCTCTTCTATTAAATATACTTTTCTTGCTCCTGCTTGAGATGCAGCATCTATAACAGCTTTTTTTTCTACTTCTGTTACTTGTGAAGGAATACATATCATTATTCTTGGTGCAAATATAAGTTTTCCGCATACTTTATTTATGAAATGTTTTAACATTTTTTCTGTTACAGTATAATCAGATATTACACCGTCTTTTAATGGTCTTGTTGCCACAATGTTTCCTGGCGTTCTTCCAAGCATTCTTCTGGCTTCTTGTCCAACTGCAAGTACTTCCCCTGTATTATTATCAACAGCTACAACTGATGGCTCTCTTAATACAATTCCTTTTCCTTTTACATATGCTATAACTGTTGCAGTTCCTAAATCTATTCCAATATCTTGCCCAAAACCGAACATTATTATCTTCCTTTCTATCTATCTATATTGTTTATTATTTCCTGTTCGTTACAAAATCATTACAATTATATTACATGTTGTAAAAAATATCAAGTAGTTTTTATAACATGTAATATAATTTTCAAAAAATTTTATTGCATTGCATCTATTAAATTGTCTTGATTCATTCCTTCTAAATTATAATATGCTTCTGGAATTTTGCCTACTATTACGTTTTCTGCAATTAATACCTGATTAGATATGCTTTCATTTATGCTTTTATATGGTATTAAAATATTAATTTGACAATCTACTTGTAAATATATTCTATGTATTGTTTGGTTTATTCCAGCAGAATTAAATTCACTTCTTAAATCTGTTTGTACATTTCCTACTGTAGATAACTTTATTGGTATAATTGGCCCTAAACCTGAGAATATTTTACTTCCTGTAAAGCTTCCTAAATTTATTCCAATTTCATCTTGTTCTACTTCATTTATTCTTTTTTGTATTTGTTCTGCTACATCTGATATTATTAGGTTTATTGGAGTTATGTTAGATTTTAGCATTGTTATATTTTCATCTTTGTCTTTATAAATTGTAACTAAATCTTCATATTTATATTTTTGTACTACTTTTGTTGATTCTTCATTGCAAATGATTGTAGCAATACTTTTTGCTTTATCTTTACACAAGGTTTCAAAAATTGGTGTTATTGAATTTATGCTTACAGTAAAAGTTACTACAGCTATTGCTATTATTATAATAAATTTTCCAATTTTTTTATTATTTGGATTATTTTTTAAATTAAATTTTTTTAAGATAATTTTAGGCAATTTTAATCTTTTTCTAGAATAAATTGTATCCATATTATTCTCCTTAAAAATGGAACTGCTATTATAGCAAGTTCCATATATGTTATGCAGATACTTCACTTCTTGTGTATACATATTTAGGAATAAATAGTTGTTGACCTGGATATATTTTGTTTACATCTTCTATATTGTTTACTCTAGCAATATCTGATACTGTACTTCTAAATTTTTTTGCAATATTCCAAAGTGTATCACCAGGTCTTACAAAATATATTACCATACTATATATTTGTCTATCCCTTGTTTCGTCGATGTTTACTTCATCAATAATATTTATTTTTATGGTATTTGACATGTTTAAATTAAATTCTAAATCTATTTTACTATCAATTGCCCCATCTGCACCAACAATAAAGTCTTGGTTTATTACTTCTATTTTTGTATCTATATTTATATTTTGATTTATATCTTGTGCATCTACATTGAAATTAAATGGTAATTTTACTTGTTTTACATCTATTCCAGCTACATTTTTTGATGCAAATATAAAGTTAACTTCTATTTCTCCTTCATACATAATTTTAGAATTTGTTACGTTTTTACTTAAAATGATAGGTTTTATATCTACATCATAAATCTCGTTCCCACTAATTTCTGGTACCATTACTCTTTCTCTTATATTACAAACCTCTTTTATTCCACATTTATTAGACATAGTGTTAACACATCTTTGATTAAAGTTCAGACACTCACTTGGACTATATAAATCTTGTATAAGTTTTATTTCTTTGTTTTCATATACTCTACAGTACAACTCTATTTCTACTTCTATATAAACTGAGTGTTCTTCGACAGAGTTTGGTTTTACTACTATATTTTTTAATTTATATTTCATATCACATATATTATTTTCTTCGATATTTTCTATGTCTACAAATCCCATTACAGGAATTTTGCTTTCTACCATTTTTATTCTATTATCTTCTGTTAGATACATCATTTTTACTGATATATCAGCTTTTCCTAGTACTTTATTGTAACTTATTTTAATATCTTTATTTACAATTGCTAAATCTACTTTTAATATTTCAGCTAAATTGTCAATATTCTCTATGACAATTGTATCCTTAGCATATGCTTTTGAACAGCCTTCACCTACTAATGAATTCATTTTTAAGTCGGATTCCAAAACTTGCACATCTTGAATATTATTAATTTGTTTTATAATGTCTACATTTTCATTTGAATACACTTCCATTTCAAATTGCAGTGTTGCTTTTACATTAATTTTTCTTCCATTTAATATTTTACATTCAATAGATTTTACAGAAACATTTTCATCTATACTCATTTCTGAGTTGCATCCTTCAAAATCTAAAACTTGTGTAAAATCTATGTTTGTATTTAAACTTCTTATACTTTCTTCTTCATTATCAGCTAGATATATTACATAAACATTTACATTCCCATCAATTCTTACTTTCCCTTCTAATACTTCTTTTTTATATACACAAACATTACCTGTCGTATTAATAGTATTTAAAATATCTGGCTTTACATCTGGTACTATTAAGTCTCCTTCTACTACAATTGTTTCATTTTTTTGTCCTACTATTTTATTTAATACAACACTCTCCTTTGTCACGTCTACCTGCATTATTAATTCCTCCTCTTTTTTATTAATTTATATATTAATTATATTAGAAGGACAAAAAAAAATTCCTAAAAACTAGGAATTTTATATTTTTTTTATAAATTTTTATGTTTTTTTGTTTCTACTGGT
>CALXRX010000042.1 GCA_944390975.1 uncultured Clostridia bacterium
TTACCAATAATGAACAAAGAAATACCGATTATTGCAGATAATTTTGTAGAAAAAGAATTTGGAACAGGTTGTGTTAAAATTACACCAGCACATGATATGAATGATTATCAAGCAGGATTAAGACATAATTTGGAAATAGTAGAAGTATTTGATGAAAAATTTAAAATGCGTGCTTTAGTTCCAGAATATGAAGGTATGGAATTATTAGATGCTAGAAAATTAATTGTAGAAAAACTTAAAGAAATTGGTGCATTAGAAAGAGAAGAAGAATATGTACACAATGTTGCAAAATGTGAAAGATGTAAAAATACAATAGAGCCTAAAATTTCAACTCAGTGGTTTGTAAACATGAAAGAATTAGCAAAGCGTGCTGCTGATTGTGTTAGAAATAATGAAACAAAATTTATTCCAAAAAGATATGAAAAACAATACTTTAATTGGTTAGATAATATACAAGATTGGTGTATTTCTCGTCAATTATGGTGGGGACATAGAATACCAGCATATTATTGCAAAAATTGTGGAGAAATTCATGTTTCTAAGACAATGCCTCAAAACTGTAATAAATGTGGAGAAAGTAATTTTGAACAAGATGACGATACATTAGATACATGGTTTAGTTCAGCATTATGGCCTTTTTCTACATTAGGTTGGCCTAATACAGAAAATGAAGATTATAAAGTATTTTATCCAACTAATGTTTTAGTTACAGGTTTTGACATTATAACATTCTGGGTTTCAAGAATGATGACACAGGGGTTAGAATTTACAAATAGACCACCATTTAAAGATGTTTTAATACATGGAATTGTTCGTGATGAACAGGGAAGAAAAATGTCAAAAACACTAGGAAATGGTGTAGATCCATTAGAAGTAATTGAGGAATATAGTACAGATGCATTAAGATTTTCTGTTATTTCTGGAACGACCATGGGAAATGATATTAGATATACAACAGAAAAACTAGAGCAAGCTTCTAATTTTGCTAATAAAATTTGGAATGCTGCAAAATTTGTTACAAACAACAGGGTTAATGATGAAGATATAATGCAATTTCATGATAAAGTATATAATAAAGAAACTAAAAAATATTCAATGGATTTATTAAACATAGAGGATAGATGGATAATAAACAAACTAGAAAATTTAATAAAAGAAGTAACAACTAACATGGAAAATTATGATTTAGGGGTTGCATTAGACAAAATATATAACTTCATATGGAATGAATTTTGTGACTGGTATATAGAAATGGTTAAGTTAAGATTATATAGTGAGAACTACCAAGAAAAAGTAAAGGTTTGCTATGTGCTAGATTATGTATTTGGAATATCAATGAAATTACTACACCCATTTATGCCATTTATAACATCTGAAATTTATGGAAACCTAGTAAAATATAATGAAAAAGAACTTATGGTTTCAAAATGGCCAACAGATAAAAAAAGAGTAGAATATAATGAAAGTAGAGATTTTATAGAAACCATAAAAGACGTAATTATACAAATTCGTAATGTAAGAGCAAAAATGAATGTACATCCAAGTAAAAAATCAAAACTAATATTTGTAACAAGTGAGCATAAAAATTTTATAGAGCAATGCAAAATGTTTATAGAAAAACTTGGATTTGCAAATGAAATTATAATACAAAATAATAAAGAAAATATTCCACAAAATGCTATAGGAATAATATCAAATGAAATAGAAGTATTTATACCGTTTGAAGAACTGGTAGATATTAAAGAAGAATTAGAAAGATTAAAAAATGAAAAAGAAAGATTAGAAAAAGAAGTAGAAAGAGCAACAAGGATGTTGGAAAATCCAGGTTTCATATCAAAAGCACCAGAAGCTAAAGTTAAAGAAGAAAGAGAAAAATTATCAAAATATGAAGAAATGTTAAAAACAACAATTGAACAAATTGAGAAAATGCAAAAATAAAAAATCTATTTTTATTTCACAACACTTTTTTCGAAAAAGGCTTGACAAAACAAAAAAAATAGTGTAAAGTATATTAGCATTACAAAAGAGAGGTAGTAGTATGGAAAAGAATGTTAAAGTAAGTATGTTATGCCAAATCTATGGCAAACTATTAACTGAAAAACAATATAATTTCTTAGATGATTACTATAATAATGATTTTTCTTTATCCGAAATTGCTGAAAATAATGGAATTACAAGACAGGCAGTTAGAGATAATATTATAAAGGGGGAAAATAAACTTTTCGAATACGAAGAAAAGCTAGGAATTATGAAAAAAACATTAAAGCAAGAACAACAAATAGTAAAAATACTTTCTGAATTAACAAAAATTCAAACTAAATTCTCTGATGAAGAAATAGCTAGTATTTTAGAAAATGTAAAAAAAGAATTAAACTGTTTGGTTTAATATAATGAGGAGGAAGATATGGCTTTTGAGGGATTATCTTCAAGATTACAAAGCATAACAAGAAAATTTGGTGGTAAAGCAAGAGTAACAGAGCAAGATTTAAAAGAAATGTTAAGAGAAGTAAAGCTTGCCTTATTAGAAGCAGATGTAAACTATAAAATTGTAAAAGATTTTATTTCAGTAATACAAGAAAAAGCACTAGGCCAAGATGTATTAAAATCATTAACACCAGGACAACAAGTAGTTAAAATAGTTAAAGATGAATTAGTAGAACTTTTAGGTGGAACAGAAAGCAAAATTAGCTTTACACCAAATCCTCCAACAATAATTATGCTAGTTGGACTGCAAGGATCTGGTAAAACTACAACAGCTGGAAAACTTGCAAATTTATTAAGAAAACAAGGAAAAAATCCATTACTTGTTGTATGTGATGTATATAGACCAGCTGCTATAAAGCAATTACAAGTTGTTGGAAAGCAGTTAAATATTCCTGTTTATGCAAATGAAACATCAAAAGATGTTACACATATTGCAAAACAAGCAATGAATGTTGCAATATCAAAATTAAATGATGTTGTTATAATTGATACAGCAGGTAGATTACATATTGATGAAGAGTTAATGGAAGAATTAAAAAGGTTAAAAGCAAATATAAAACCTCATGAAATATTGCTAGTAGTTGATGCTATGACAGGTCAAGATGCAGTAAATGTAGCAACATCATTTAATGAAGCGATAGGAATTGATGGAGTAGTACTTACAAAACTTGATGGTGATACTCGTGGTGGTGCAGCATTATCAGTAAAAAAAGTTACATCACGTCCAATAAAGTTTGCAGCAACAGGAGAAAAACTAAGCGATATAGAAGTATTTCATCCTGAAAGAATGGCATCAAGAATACTAGGAATGGGTGATGTTTTATCTATTATTGAAAAGGCAGAAGAAGCTTTTAGCGAGGAAGAAGCTTTAAAATTAGAGCAAAAGCTAAAAAAACAAGAATTTGATTTAGATGATTATTTATCTCAATTACGACAAGTAAAAAAGATGGGCTCATTTTCCTCTATACTAAAAATGATTCCAGGTATGAATAAATTTAAAGATATTCAAGTTGATGACAAAGAATTTGTAAAAATAGAAGCAATTATTTGTTCAATGACAAAAAAAGAAAAAAGAAATACAAAGCTTTTAAATGGAAGTAGAAGAAGAAGAATTGCAAATGGGGCAGGGGTTAGTGTACAAGATGTTAATAAATTTATGAATTCTTTTGAAATGACACAAAAAATGATGAAAAAAATGCAAAATGATAAAAGTATGAAAAATATGCTTAAAGGAATTAATCCTGAAGATTTGAAAAATTTTAAAATATAATTATAATGTTATTAATTTTTTAAATTTATATATATAAGTTTAATTTTTAGGAGGTGAAATTATGGTAAAAATAAGATTACAAAGATTTGGAGCAAAAAAATCTCCATTTTATCACATTGTAGTAGCTGATTCAAAATCACCTAGAGATGGAAAAATAATTGAACAAATAGGAACATACAACCCAATGACAGAGCCATCAACAATTGTGCTTGATAAAGAAAAAGTTGAAAAATGGATTAAAAATGGTGCAAAACCAACAGATACTGTTAAAGCTTTAATACAAAAAGCTAACTAGGAGGAAACTATATATGAAAGAAATGCTTGAAGTTATAATTAAGAATTTAGTTGAAAAATCTGAGGATGTCCAGATTACTGAAACTCAAAAAGGAAATACTACTATTTATGAAGTTAAAGTAGATTCAAATGATATGGGAAAAGTAATAGGCAAACAAGGTAGAATAGCTAAATCAATAAGAACTGTTGCTAAAGCTATTGCTACAAAGGAAAATAAAAAAATAACTATTGAATTTGTAGGTTAAATTATGGAACAGTTAATGGAAATTGGTCAAATAGTTAATACATATGGTATAAAAGGATATTTAAAAATAGTTCCATATACAGATGATATAACAAGGTTTGAAGATTTAGATGAAATTTATATTAAAATAAAAAAAGATTTACAAAGTTTTATTATAGAAGATGTAAAATATAGTAAAAATTTAGTATTATTAAAACTTAAAGGAATTGATGATATAAATTCAGCTGAAAATTACAAAAACTGTTATATAGAAATACCTAGAAGTAAAGCTGTAGAATTACCAGAAGATTCATATTTTATAGTGGATTTGATAGGAGTAAATGTATATACAGATGAAGGCGAAGAACTAGGAAATATCATAGATGTATTCTCAACTGGTGCAAATGACATATATGTTGTTAAAAATGAACTTGGGAAACAAGTATTATTACCAGCAATAGGTGATGTTATAAAACAAGTTGATATACAAAATAAAAAAATGGTAGTACATTTAATTAAAGGGCTTATATAGGAGGAAGACATGAAATTTGATATTTTAACTCTTTTTCCGGAAATGTTTAAACCTTTATATGAAAGTATAATAGGAAAAGCAATAAAAAATGGAATTATAGATATAAATATTGTTAATATCAGAGACTTTTCTAAGGATAAGCATAAAAAAGTTGATGATACACCATATGGTGGTGGTGCTGGAATGGTTATAAGACCAGATGTCGTATATGATGCTTATAAATCTGTAATAAAAGAAGATGCAAAAGTAATTTATATGTCACCACAAGGTAATTTGTTAGACCAAAAAAAAGTAATAAATTTAAGCAAAGAAAAGCATATTATTCTTCTATGTGGACATTATGAGGGAATAGACAAAAGAGTATTAGAGGAAATTGTAGATGAAGAAATTTCTATTGGAGACTATGTATTAACAGGTGGAGAAATACCTGCAATGGTGTTAATTGATAGCATATCTAGAAATATTGAAGGTGTTATAAACGAAGAATCAACCAATGAAGAAACATTTTCAAATGGGTTGTTAGAATATCCACAATATACAAGACCAGAAATTTTCAATAATAAAAAAGTTCCAGAAGTACTTTTAAGTGGTCATCATGAAAACATTAATAAATGGAGAAGAAACCAATCCATAAAAAATACTTATATTAAAAGAAAAGAACTTTTAGAAAAAGTAGAATTAACCAAAGATGATATTAAGTATTTAGAAAAATTAAGTAATAATGAAATTGATAATTAGTAATAACTATATAGAAAAAGGAGGAAAAATTTTAAATGGATATTATAAAATCTATACAACATGAACAAATGAAAAATAAAGTTCCAGTATTAGATGTTGGAAACACAGTTAGAGTTCATGTTAGAATAAAAGAAGGAAACAGAGAAAGAATTCAAGTTTTCGAAGGAATAATTATAAAAAAACAAGGTGGAGGAGTAAATGAAACATTTACAGTAAGAAGAATATCTTATGGAGTAGGTGTTGAAAAAACATTTTTAGTACATTCACCATTAGTAGAAAAAGTAGAAGTAGTTAGAGTAGGTAAAGCAAGACGTGCTAAATTATTCTATTTAAGAGATAGAGTAGGTAAAGCTTCAAAAACTAAAGAAAAACTAGGAGCTAGAATTGAAAACAAAGAAAGAGTAATTAAAGAAGAAATGGTAGAAGAAGCTTTAGCACCAGAAGAAGCACCAGCTGTTGAAACTGAACAAACAGTAGTAGAAGAAACTGTTGATACAGTTAAAGAAGAAGTAGTAGAAAATGTAAAAGAAGAAGCTGTTGTTGAAGATAAAAAAGAAGAAACAGCAGAATAATTAAAAATAAAGATGGTGTTCAAAATAGAAACCATAAAAACAAAAAATCCAACTCTTACCTAAGTTGGATTTTTTGTTGTGAAAATTTAAAAATATAATGTTTACTTATTTAATAACAATTAAATAAGTAAATAGTTTGTGAGAAATTGCTATTCTTTGCTAATACTTGCATATTTTTTAAGTTTTTCATAAACAAGAGCGTTTATACTTCCTGCAGGGAAGTTACCATTTTTATCTTTTCTTCCAGCTGGAACACCAGTCAAAACTTCAATTCCGTCTTCAATAGAAGAAACAGCATAAATATGAAATTTTCCATTTTTTACAGCATCTATAATTTCATCAGATAAACTTAAATTATCTATATTTTGAATAGGAATCATTACACCATGTGTTCCATCTAATCCACGTATTTTACAAATTTGATAAAACCCATCAATTTTTTCATTAACACCACCAATTGGCTGAATTTCACCTTTTTGATTAACAGATCCTGTTACAGCAATTGCTTGATTAATAGGAATTCCAGATAAGCTAGAAAGTAAAGCATATAACTCTGTACTAGAAGCACTATCGCCATCTACTCCATTATATAATTGTTCAAAACAAATACTTGCTGTTAGAGATAAAGGAATATCTTGTGCAAACATTTCACCTAAATAGCCACTTAAAATGTATACACCTTTAGAATGAGAAGAGCCAGATAATTCAACTTCTCTTTCAATATTAATAATTCCAGTTTTGCCAGTATAAGTATTAACTGTTATTTTAGAAGGTTTACCAAAAGAATAATCTCCAATAGTCATAACTGTTAAACCATTAATTTGTCCTATTTTAAAGCCAGAAGTATTAATTAAAAGATTATTATCAATTATCATTTCTGTATATCTTGAATCATATTTTTTTATTCTATCAATACGTTCATCTAAAGTTTTTTGAACAAATTCAGCACTAACAACTTTGGCTTTAGAAAGTTTTGCCCAAGTACAAGCTTCTGCAATAATTTCAGATAAATCAGTAAATCTTGTAGATAATTTTTTCTTGCTATTTGCTAGTTTAGAAGCATATTCAACTATTTTTGCAACAGCTGTTTTATCTAATGGTGGTAAATTTTCTTGTTCGCAAAATCCGTGAATAAAACGAGCAAGTTTCAATATATTATCTTCTGTTTTGGGTGCGTCATCTTCAAATTCAACTTTAACTTTAAATAATTTTTTAAAATCGCTATCCATTGCAAGTAAAGTATGATAGATATTAGAACTTCCTATTAAAATTACTTTTAAATCTAAAGGAATAGGTTGAGGTTTTAAAGAAACCATTACCATAGAACTACGTTGGTCTACAGCATTTTCTATATTTAGTTCTTTAATTCTCAAAGCTTTTTTTAAGGCATCATAACACAAAGAATTTGATAATAAATCCTTAGCTTGTAATATAATATATCCACCATTTGCTTTATGAAGTAGTCCTGGTTGTAACATGGTATAGTCTGTTTTTAAAGCACCAAAATAGTTTTCATATTCTAACTTACCAAATAAATTATGATAAGAATAATTTGAATCCATAATTACTGGAGAGCCTTCAGTTTCACTGTTATCAATAAAAAGATTAACACGATAGTTTAACCAAGGTTGTTTTGGCTCTTGTCTTGGAACTGGTTGAGGAGCAACATTGTTAGTATTTGTAGGTTGTTCAATAAATAATTGAACATTTTTAAGTACATCTTTTTTTACATTGTCTAAAAATTTATTAATTATTTTATTTCTTTTATATTTAGATTTTATATAGTTAATGTGTACATTTATAGTAAGAAGAGCAACATTTGATTGCCATTCCTCAATTTTTTTGTCTGAGGCTCTTTCTATGGCTTTAATTTCACTAATTACAGAAATTATTTGTTCTTGAACAATGCTTGATTTACTTTCAAATTCTTTTTTTACATCATCATCCAATTTTTCAAATTCTTCTTCTTCAATAGTTTTACCATCTATAACAGGCATCATATATATACCGTTTTGAGCAGTTTTTACTTGAAACCCATATTTCATAGATTCTTTATTTAGTTTTTCTAATAATACAGAACGTTTTTGTTCAAATTCTTGTTTTATTAAAGTTTTTTCTTTTTCAAAATCTTCATTACTAAATGTCTTGTTAATATCTGCCTTTATATCTTTAATAAATTGTTCCATATCTTCTTTGAGCTCTTTACCATGTCCAGCAGGTAATGATACAGCAATTGGCTCATTAGGATTATCAAAATTATATATATAACACCAATCAGAAGGTACTTTTTCTTTTTTAGAAATTCTATCTAAATAGTTTTTGGTATACATTGTTTTACCAACACCATCAGGACCTTCAATAAATATGTTATAACCTTTTACATCTACACTTAAACCAAATTCTAAAGCTTTTATTCCTCGATCTTGCCCAATTCCAGTGTGAATTGGTGTTAAAGTAGAAGTATCTTCAAATTTGAAAATATTAGGATTACAATAATCTTTTAATTGTTTATAGTTCAATTCATTTTTCTTCATTTGTTTTCTCCTTCATTATTATAAATTTTTTATTAAGTTATAAGAGTCATAATAATAGCATTCTCATTTTGTCCATAATAATTCTTTCTTAAACCAATTTTTTTAAAATTATATTTTTCATAAAGTTTAATAGCATTTATATTGCTTTGTTTAACCTCTAAAGTAAGGTTGAATTTTTCTTTTTTTGCAATATCTATTAATGTTTCTAATAATTTACTAGCAATTCCCATATGTCTTTTTGTAATTTTTGTTACTATATTTGTAATATGAATATCATCTACTGCTTTCCAAATACCTGCAAACCCCACAATTTCATTTTCGCACATAGCAACAAAGTACCTTGAATTAGGATTTTTTAATTCATTTTCAAATATATTGTAAGACCAAAAATTATCAAAATCTGTTTGTAAAATATCTTTAATTTGTTCTAAATGAGAAAGTGTCATTTTATTTATTATTATTTCCATTTTGCTGTTTCTCCTCTAGTTGAATTTGTGCACTTGATTTTCTTAAATATAATGGAGAAATATTATAATTCTCATCCAAATATTTTTTATTGCAAAAAACGTCAAATGCAGCTTTAGCAACACTTGTAGCATTTAATTTATTATAATTTTCATCTTCTACAAAAATGGCATTTTCATACAAATTAGATTTTAACATATCTTTATAAACTATGCTACCATTTCCAACAAAAAATATTGGTTTATTACATTTTTTTAATATTTCTGTAATATTTGAAATATCATCAAACAAATAATTTCCTATTTGACTATATTTATGTTGTGAATGTTCAAACAAAGAGTAGTAAACATTATTATTTTTAGCATCAATTAAAGAACAAATATAACCTTCAAAATCAATATTATATGCTAATGCCATAAGTGATGGTACACCAATTGATTTAATTTTAGTTACATCACAAAAAGCTTGAATAGTAGATATTCCAATTCGTATACCTGTAAAAGAGCCAGGACCTTTATCACAAACTAATAAATTCATATCCTGTAAAGATAAATTAGTTTCTTTAAAAATTTGTTCAATTTGAGGCATTAGTTTTATAGAATGAGTATTTCCATCTTCATTAGATATTTCTTTTATTACTTTGTTGTCTTCTAATATTGCAACAGAACATACATTAGAAGAAGTTTCAATACTTAATATTTTCATTTTAAATTCCAGTCCTTTCATAAACTTTTTTTATTAAATTATTGTATTTATCTCCAACAGTTTTTATATTAATAATTCTTTTTTCTTCATTGATTAAATCTCTTTCAAAAGACAAATGGATATAATTGGAAGGTAAGGCTTCTTTAATAATTTCACCCCATTCAATTATACATATACCATTATCAAAATACTGTTCACCACCAATTGCATAAAATTCATCTATAGAAGCTAATCTATAAACATCAAAATGGTAAATATTTATATCATTTTTTTGATATTCATTTACAATAGTAAAAGTAGGACTAGAGATTTCTTCTTCCAAACCAAAATAAGATAAAAAACCTTCTGTAAACTTTGTTTTGCCAGAGCCAAGTTCACCTGATAAAACAATTATATCTCCATTATTTAATTCATTTGCAAATAAGGTGGCAAGTTTTTTAGTTTCACCTTCAGAGTTTGAAATAAATGTATACAAATTAATCATTCCTTTATACTATAATATACATACATTTTATATTATTAAACGAAATTTGTAAATTAATATCATAAAAAAGGTGAAAAAAATTTTAAAAAAGTATTGACAAAAAAATAAATAACATTTATAATTTATAAATGTTGATGCAAGATGCAGGTGTAGTTCAATGGTAGAATTCCAGCCTTCCAAGCTGGCTATGCGGGTTCGATTCCCGCTACCTGCT
>CALXRX010000043.1 GCA_944390975.1 uncultured Clostridia bacterium
AAGAAATGGAGGAATTATTAAAAAATAACAAAGAATTAAGGGAAATGAAAGAAGAATTAGAAAGAATAACAGCAGATTCAGAATTAAGAGAGAAATATTATTATAGAGAAAAGCAACTAAGGGATGAGTTATCTAGAATAAAAGATGGATATATGAAAGGTATAAAAGAGGGAATAATGGAAGGCAAAAAGACAGGCTTTGTAGATGGAAAAAAAGAAGGAAGAAAAGAGGGAATTGAAGAAAATCGAAAGGAAATAGTTTTGAATATGCATAAAAATAATATGGACATTGAGACAATCTGTAATATAGTAAATATTACAGAAAACGAGGTAAGGAAAATAATAGAAAATGCTAACAAGGAATAAAGAAATTTTGCATTTTCTTTGGTAAGTAAATTTAAAATCGTGATATTTTTTTGCATAACTATTGACATTTTTGCATATACTTTGTAAAATAATATTCAAATTTATATTTTTGCGTTGAAGATGACGAGCAGTTAGAAGTTACTAAACAGAGAGTAAAGGTTATAAGCTGAGAGCCTTTTTAGAGAGACCTAACTTGAATAACACATTGGAGCAATTTGAAATTAAGTGAAAAAACTTCTTTATTGTAAGTTTTTTAAGCTGGGTGGTACCGCGGAATTTAAACTTTCGTCCCTGCATTTATGCAGAAGATGAAAGTTTTTTTGTTTGTCTTTTGCATAGAATAATCAATTTATCTTTTTTAAGGGGGAATTTTTATGTATAGAACAAAAACTTGTGGTGAACTAAGTATTCATGATGTTGGAACTACTGTTTCAATAGCAGGCTGGGTACAAACTATTAGAGATTTAGGAGGAGTTGTTTTTATTGATGTAAGAGACCAATATGGTATTACACAAGCTGTCATTTCTGGTGATGAGGACCTAGTTGACCTTGTTAGTCATATTCCTAATGAATCTTGTGTTACTTTAACTGGCAAAGTTAGAAAAAGAGATGAAGAAACTTACAATCCTAATATTGCAACAGGAGAAGTTGAAATATTTATTGAAAAAATAGAAATTCTTGGAAAAAGAACAAAGTATCTACCTTTTGAAATTAATTCTAATACAGATATAAGAGAAGACTTACGTTTACAATACCGTTATTTAGACTTAAGAAGTAATAGATTAAAAGAAAATCTTATTTTAAGATCTAGTGTTATACAATATTTAAGAAACCAAATGATTGAACGAGGTTTTTTAGAAGTTCAAACACCAATACTTACTAGTTCATCACCAGAAGGTGCAAGGGATTATCTAGTTCCTAGCAGACTTCATGCTGGTAAATTTTACGCACTACCTCAAGCACCTCAACAATTTAAGCAATTATTAATGGTTTCTGGAATTGATAAATATTTTCAAATTGCACCTTGTTTTAGAGATGAAGATGCAAGAGCAGATCGCGCTCCTGGCGAGTTTTATCAATTAGATATGGAAATGAGTTTTGCAGAACAAGAAGATGTATTTAATGTGATGGAGCCTGTTATATATAACACATTCAACACTTTCTCTAGTAAAAAAATAAGCACTTACCCATTTCCTCGCATTAGTTATAAAGATGCTATGCTAACCTATGGAACAGATAAACCAGATTTAAGGAATCCTCTCGTTATTATTGATGTTACTGAATATTTTAGCAGATGTTCTTTTAAACCTTTTCATAATAAAACAGTACGTGCTATTAAAGTAAATGGACATATGACAAAAGGATTTCATGAAAAAATGCTAGCTTTTGCAACAAGTATTGGAATGCCTGGGCTTGGCTATTTAGAAGTAAATGAAGATTTATCATATAAAGGTCCAATTGATAAATTTATTCCAGATGATATGAAAAAGGAATTACTAGAACTTGCAAATTTGAAAGCAAATGATACAATTTTCTTCATTGCTGATAATGAAAAAAGAGCAAATGAACTTGCAGGCGAAATTCGTACAGAACTTGGAAAACGTTTAGATTTGATTGATGAAAATAGTTTCTCTTTTTGTTGGATTGTTGACTTTCCAATGTATGAAATAAATAAAGAAGGAAATTTAGAATTTAGTCATAACCCTTTTTCTATGCCTCAAGGAGGACTAGATGCTTTAAATAATAAAAATCCATTAGAAATTCTTGCTTATCAATATGATATTGTATGTAATGGTATTGAACTTTCTTCTGGGGCTGTAAGAAACCATGATATAACTATTATGGAGAAAGCATTTGAAATTGGTGGATATACAAAAGAGCAATTGCAAACAAAATTTGGTGCACTTTATACAGCTTTTCAATATGGTGCTCCACCACATGCTGGAATCGCTCCAGGTATTGATAGAATGATTATGCTTTTAGCTTCTGAGCCAAGTATTAGAGAAGTTATTGCATTCCCATTAAATAGCAAAGCACAAGATTTAATGATGGGTGCTCCAGGAAAAGTAACTAATGCTCAATTAAGAGATATTCATATAAAATTAGATATAAAAGATTAGATATATATGTATATGCAAAATAAGACTTATTAATATAAACATTATTAAAGTTCAGACTATAAGTACTTAATTGCTAGGTAATTGAATATAAATATTTTGAACAGTCGCCATTCCCCACTTATGACTCCTAATCGTTCTTTAATATTTATATACAATTTCCTAGCAATTTTTTAAAAGTATAATAGACTGAACTTCTATTCTATTCCATTCCATTTCCATAATATGCATCTAGCAATATTTGTTTTAATTCTGTTACAAGTGGCAATCTTGGATTTGCTGTTGTACATTGGTCTTCAAATGCTCTATCTGCTAGTTCATCTACTTTTGCTAAAAATTCTTGTTCTTCTACTCCCGCTTCTTTTAAAGATTTTGGAATTTCTAATTTTTCATTCATTTCCTTTATTTTGTTAATTAATGATTCCACACCTTCTTGTGTTGTTGCAGCATTTAGTCCATTTTTTCTGGCTAAGTTAGCATATTTCTCATCTGCAATAAAATATTCATATTTTGGGAAAGAAACAAATTTGGTTGGTTTTGTTGCATTATATTTTATTACATATGGTAATAAAATTGCATTTGCTCTTCCATGAGGTATATGGAATTCCCCTCCTAATTTATGTGCAAGTGAGTGGTTAATTCCTAAAAAAGCATTTGTAAATGCCATTCCTGCAATACAACTTGCATTATGCATTTTTTCCCTTGCTACTTTATTGTCTCCATTTTCATATGCTTCTACTAAATAGTTAAATACTATTTCCACTGCCTTTTCAGCAAGCCCATCTGTATAGTCAGAAGCTAAATTAGATACATAACTTTCAATTGCATGTGTTAGTACATCCATTCCTGTGTCTGCTGTGATTTTCTTTGGTAATGTCATTACTAAATCTGGATCTATAATTGCAACATCTGGTGTTAATTCATAATCTGCAAGTGGATATTTTTTATTTTGTGCTTTATCTGTAATAACCGCAAAAGATGTTACCTCTGAGCCTGTTCCTGATGTTGTTGGTATTGCTACCATTTTTGCTTTCTCACCTAATTTTGGAAATTTATATGTACGTTTACGTATATCCATAAATTTTAATTTTAAACCTTCAATATCTGCATCTGGATGCTCATAAAATAACCATATACCTTTTGCTGCATCCATTGCACTTCCTCCACCTATGGCAATTATAACATCTGGTTTAAAGCTTTGTATCGCTTTTAATCCTCTTTTTATTGTATCAAATGAAGGATCTGGCTCTACCTCTGAAAATATTTCTGAATGTACATATTGTCTTCTTTTTCTTAAGTGATACAACACTTTATCTACATATCCTAATTTTACAATTGATTCATCTGTTACTATAAAAGCTTTTGAAATATCTGGCATTTTTTCTAAATAACCTATTGATCCTGCTTCAAAATATATTTTTTCTGGAATTTTAAACCATTGCATATTAACCCTCCTTTTAGCAACTCTTTTAATATTTATTAAATTTACACTTGATACATTAGATGTTGTTGAATTTCCTCCAAATGTTCCACATCCAAGTGTAAGTGAAGGCATATTGGTATTATATATATCACCAATCGCTCCATGAGTTGATGGAGAATTTACAATAATTCTTCCTGCTTTTACTCTATTTGAAAATTCTAAAATAGTTTGCTCGTCTTCTGAATGAATAACTGCTGAATGTCCCATTCCTCCAAATTCTATTAATTTTTCTGATATATCCATTCCTTCTTCTTTTGAATCTACTATGTAATAGCCTAGTACTGGACTTAATTTTTCTCTTGAAAATGGGAAATCTGCTCCAACTTGTTCTTCATAAACTACTAAAACTTTTGTATCTACTGGTACATCAATTCCTGCTTGTTTAGCAATTTCATATGGACTATGTCCTACTATGCTAGAATTTAATGTATACCCTTTTTCAGCTACGAACATGCTATTTTTTAATCTTTCTTTTTCTTCTGGATTAATAAAATAACATCCTGCTTCTTTCATTAATCTTTCAAATTCATCATGAATTTCTCTATCTACGATTACAGCTTGTTCTGATGCACATATCATACCATTGTCAAATGATTTTGATAAAACTAAATCATTTACTGATGTTTTTAATTTTGCTGTTTTATCTATATAACAAGGTACATTTCCAGGTCCAACTCCTAAAGCTGGTTTTCCACAAGAATATGCAGCTTTTACCATTCCTGTTCCACCTGTTGCTAAAATTAAATCTACATCTTTATGATTCATAAGTAAATTTGTGGCTGTAATTGATGGCTCTTCAATCCATAAAATACAATCTTCTGGAGCCCCTGCTTCTACTGCTGCATCTCTTAGTATGCGAGCTGCTTCTACACTACATTTTTGAGCAGATGGATGGAATCCAAATATAATAACATTTCTTGTTTTTGCAGCAATTAAAGATTTAAACATAGTTGTTGATGTTGGGTTTGTAACTGGAGTTACTCCTGCAATTATACCAACTGGCTCTGCTATTTCTACATAACCTTCTTCTTCATTTTCATTAATTATACCAACTGTTTTATCATATTTAATGCTATGGTATATGTATTCTGTTGCAAACATATTCTTTGTTATTTTATCCTCATATATTCCACGCCCTGTTTCTTCTACTGCCATTTTTGCAAGCTTCATATGATTTTCTAGTCCTGCCATAGACATCTTTTTTATAATATTATTAACTGTTTCTTGATTAAGTTCTTTATACTTTTCAGATGCAATTTTTGCTCTTTTTACTAAATCATTAATCATATTCTCTATTTTTTCTAGTTCCTCTTGTGTAACTTCTGTCGCCATAATAGACCTCCTTTATCTTTTTGTAATTATATATATTATATAGTAACTATTTCATTTGTCAATAAAAAATTATCGATATTTTTTTACAAAGATTTCAATATTTTTTGCCTTTATTTTATTGATTTTTTTTACTTGTTAATATACAATATTTTAAATAATATTAAAGAAAATTGGTGATATTATGAATATAAAACAGAAAAAAGATAAAACTCCTTCTAATACAGTTGCGCCAAAAAGAATAGGTAAAGCAATGTTATGTATGTTTTTAATTTTGTTTTTACTTATTGTTAGAATTGGATTTTTACAATTTGTACAAGGTGCTGAACTTAAAGAAAAAGCTTTTAAACAACAAACTATAAGTAGATTAATTAACCCCAAAAGAGGAAATATTTTAGATTGTAATGGAAAAGCACTCGCTATTAGTGCAAAAGTAGATACTGTTTCAATTAATCCTTCAAGAATTAAAGATTCAACAGACGAATTAACTAAAGCAAAAAAAGAAAAAGTGGCAAAAGCTCTTTCAGAAATTTTTGAATTAGATTATGAAGAAACTTTAGCAAAAGTAAATAGCGATTCATCTGTACAAACTATTGCTAAAAGAGTAGAACAAGATAAAATTGATGAACTAAAATCTTGGATGGAAGAAAACGATATTTCTGTTGGAATTAATATTGATGAAGATACTAAAAGATATTACCCTTATAATAATTTGGCATCATATGTAATTGGTTTTTGTAATAGTGAAAACCAAGGTATTTATGGAATTGAAAGAAGTTATAATTCTTATCTTACTGGTACACCAGGAAAAATTGTTACTTCTGCTGATGTTAATAATGACGAAATTTCTACTGAAGATGCTCAACATATAGAAGCAGAAAATGGAAACAATGTTGTTCTTACAATAGATGCTAATATACAAACAATTGTAGAAAAATATTTAAAAGAAGCTGTTGACAAGAATAATGCTCGTAATGGAAGTGCAATTATTATGAAACCTTCTACTGGTGATATTTTAGCAATGGCTGCATATCCAGATTATGACTTAAATAACCCATTTACTCCTTCTACAACTTATTGGCAAAGTCGTTGGGATAGTTTAAGTTCAACTGAAAAAACTGAAATGTATAGAAATATTAATGTTTCTAGTAGATATGAGCCTGGCTCAACATTTAAACTAATAAATGCATCTATCGCTTTAGAAGAAAATATTACAGGTACAGATGTAGCAAATGATTTTAACTGTGTTGGATATGAAATGGTTAGTGGTGTTAGAATTAATTGTTGGACTACTGCTGCACATGGTTATCAAACTTTACGACAAGTATTAGAAAATTCGTGTAACCCAGGTATGATGCAACTTGCTTCAAGAATTGGAACAAGAAATTTATATAAATATTACCAAGCTTATGGATTATTTTCTAAAACTGGTATAGGTTTACCAGAAGAAATAGGTAGCGATTTTCATTCAGAAGAAAAAGTAGGTACAGTTGAACTTGCAACAATGGCATTCGGCCAAAGGTTTAAAGTAACTCCTATTCAATTAATTACTGCTATTTCTGCTATTGCAAATGATGGTGTTCTATGCCAACCACGAATTGTTAAAGAAGTTGTTAATACAGATACTAATGCAGTAACAAATATTGATCCTGTTGAAATACGACAAGTTATTTCATCTGAAACTGCTGAGAAGATGTTAGATATGATGGAAACTGTTGTAACTGATGGAACAGGCTCTGCTGGAAGTGTAAAAGGATATTCTGTTGGTGGTAAAACTGGTACTTCAGAGCCTCCTGTAGAAGATAAAGATTATGGATATGTAGCTTCATTCGTTGCTGTTGCTCCTGCTGAAAATCCAGAAATAGTAGTTCTTGTTGCATTATATGATCCACAAGTTAAAAATTATCACGGAGGTACAGTTGCAGGCCCTGTTGTTTCAAGTATTTTATCTGAGGTATTACCATACTTAGGTATTTCTCCAGATAAAATTGATGTAGACACTTCAACAAGTAGTACTAGCAAAACTGTTCCAAATGTAGAAAATAAAACTGTTGCGGAAGCCCAAAAGATTTTAACAAATGCAGGTTTTAGATGTGAATTTACCTTAGAAGGAAACAAGAATGAAGTATTAGTAACAGACCAAGTACCAGAACATGGTGTAAAATTACCAAATAATTCTTTAGTAATGCTATACACTGCTGAAAATAATGTAAGAACTTCTACTACTGTTCCAGACTTAACTGGAATGAGTGCTGCACAAGCTGCAAATTCATTAAAATCTAAGAATTTAAATATTAGTGTAGAAGGAAGCGGAAAAGTTGTATCACAAGAGCCTGCATATAATGCTTCTGTAGAACAAGGTACTGTTGTAAAGGTTACATTAAAAGAAGATGAATAGATTATCATAAAAAACCGAGAAAAACATTTTCTCGGTTTTTTTATATGTAAATATTAATCTTATCTTTTCTTATTTTGCATATGATAGCAAACCCTTGCATTTAACTTATCTGGTGAAATTTTCGCTAAAATTCTTACTATTTTTATCTTTAATCCAGGTATTATAACTAATTTTCTTTTAAACATTTTATTAACTGCATATTTTGCTACATACTCACTGCTCATAGATTTCAAGTTAAATTTCACACCTGCAACATTATTAAAATTTGTTGCCACAGGTCCTGGACACAAAACGCTAATACCTACATCGGATTTTTGTTTTTTTAATTCAGTATATATACTTTGTGTTAATCTAAGTATATATGATTTTGTTGAATAGTATGTTGCCATTAAAGGTCCTGGCATAAAACCTGAAATTGATGAAACATTTAGAATATATCCCTTATTTTTCTTTACCATATCTTGTAAGAATAGTTTTGTTAGAATGTGTGTTGCTGTTATATTGGTATTAATCATACTAATTTCTTTATCTAAATTTGTTGTTGTAAATTCTCCAAACTCTCCAAATCCTGCATTATTTATTAATATATCTATATTTTTATTTTTTACTACTTTATATAATTCTTTACAACTATCAGCATCTTCTAAATCGAGTGCTATAATTTCAACTTTTGTTTCTAGTTCTTCTTTTAATTCATTTAGTTTATTTCCATCTCTTGCTACAGCAATTATATCATATCCCATTTTACTTAAAACTTTTGCAATATCTCTCCCAATTCCTGAAGATGCCCCTGTAACTAATGCTTTCATCTTTTTTCCTCCTATTTAATTTTTTTCATTTATCTAATATTTCCTATTTATTATGTATTATTAATATATCATAAACTTTTTTTATTGTAAATGGATTGATTTTGTTATATAATTGTTATAAATATCAAAAAGGAAGTTTTTTTATGCAAACAAAATACATTAACATATCTACTATTAATGAAGATTCAATATACGATGAAATAGGTCTTGCACTTCAAAATGGTAAATTAGTTGTTTTTCCAACTGAAACCGTTTATGGAATCGGTGCAAATGGTTTAGATGAAAAAGCTGTTAAAAAAATATATGAAGCTAAAGGAAGAAGTTCAGATAATCCCTTAATTTTACACATTTCAGATATTAATATGTTATCTAAAATCACAAAAAACATATCTTTTGTGGAAAAAAAACTTATTGATGCTTTTTTTCCAGGTCCTTTTACATTAATATTAGAAAGAACTCCTATTGTTCCAGATGTAGTAACTGCTGGTTTAGATACAGTAGCTGTAAGAATGCCAAGTAATGAAATTGCAAGAAAAATTATTGAGCATGCAAAACTTCCAATTGCTGCTCCTTCTGCTAATATTTCTGGAAAACCTAGTGGTACAGAAGTAACTGATATCATGGATGAATTAGAAAATAAAGTGGATTATATTGTTGATGGCGGAAAATGTAATATTGGTATAGAATCTACTGTTGTTAGAGTTATTGATGATATACCTACAATTTTACGACCAGGTAAAATTACAAAAGAAGATATTTTAAAAGTTGTGGGTAAAGTTAAAGTGGATAAGCATATTTTTGAAAAATGTAATTCTGATGAGAAAGTTTTATCTCCTGGTATGAAGCATAAGCATTATGCTCCCAAAACAAAATGTGTTATGGTTTATAGCAACAATAATGATACTCTAATAAAAAAAATTAATGCTATTTTAGAAGATACTCCTAATTCTTTAGTTATTTCTACAACTGAGAACTCTAATAAATATAATGCTAAATATATTTTAGATGTTGGCTCTAAAAATAATTTAGATGAGATTTCTAAAAATATCTTTTCAACTCTTAGAAAAGTTGATTTATATAACGTAGACTTGGCTATTATAGAGGGGGTTTCACAAGAGGGGATTGGACTTGCTATAATGAATAGATTAATTAGGGCTTGTGAATATAACTATATAGAATGTTAAAAATTTAAAGGAGACTGATTTATATGAACAAAAAGAAAGTTGTTATAGCTTTAGCTATATTAATTTTAATTATCGCATTAATAATTTTTTGTATATTTAATTCTTCTAATAAAAACCCTGCAGAAGACGTAAAGTTAACTTCTTCTGATGGAAAATTTAGTATTAATTTATCTTCGAATATTAGTTATAAGGTTAATTCTAAAGAAAATAATAATTATACAATAGATTTATATTCCGAAGAAGATGAGATGTTTATTTATGCAACTTCTATAGAAAAATTAAGAGAAATTGACTTATATGAAATAGTAGAAGGTGATAAAACTTCTTACTTAAAAGATAAAGAAAATTTACGAGATGATTCTCGGTATTGTTGAAATAAATATTAATAATAATAAAGCTTTTGAATATAGTGTTATATATTATGATAAAGAATATGGAAAAGATTTCTTTTGTAATGTAGTTTGGATTGAAACCGCTACTAACATATATATAATTAATTTTGAAGTTGTTAATGATAATGCTGATGAATATAAAGATATATTTAATAATATAAAATATTCTTTTGTAGAATTATAATATCTAAAAAAGAGACTATCGTAAAAGTTGTGTAAATCGGATTTCCTTCCGATTGATAACTTGAAAAAATTTAATATTTTTATAAC
>CALXRX010000044.1 GCA_944390975.1 uncultured Clostridia bacterium
GAACTAAAACAAGAATTTATAAAATTAGATGAAAAACCATATAGAGCAGAACAAGTATTTAAATGGTTATATACAACAAATGTTACATCTTTTGATGAAATGAGTAATTTATCTTTAGAATTACGTAGAAAATTACAAAATGAATTTTCACTTTGTACATATAGTATAATAAAAAAACAAGAAGCTTTAGATGGTACAAAAAAATATTTATTTAATATATTAGATGGAAATGCAATAGAAACAGTATTAATGAGTTATCATCATGGATATACAATATGTGTATCTTCACAAGTAGGCTGTAAAATGGGATGTAAATTTTGTGCATCTACAGGAATACCATTTGTAAGAAATTTAACATCAGGAGAAATTGTAGAGCAAATACTTGCAGTACAAAGAGATGAAAATATTAAAATATCTAATATTGTATTTATGGGGATTGGAGAGCCATTTGATAATTATGATAATGTATTAAATGCCATTAAAATAATAAATAATCAAAAAGGACTAAACATAGGTGCAAGACATATTAGTATATCTACAAGTGGACTAGTTCCTAGAATATATGATTTCGCAAATGAAGAGTTGCAGTGTACATTATCTATTTCCTTACATGCAACAACCGATGAAAAAAGAAGTCAAATGATGCCAATAAATAATAAATATAATATAGAAGAACTAATGGAAGCATGTAAATATTATATTTCAAAAACAAATAAAAGAATATCATTTGAATATGCACTAGCGAAAGACAATAATGAAGGAATTGAAGATGCAAAAAGATTAATAAAGTTATTAAAAGGTATGATATGTCATGTAAATTTAATACCAATAAACCCAATAGATAATGGTAAATATACCAAAAGTACAAATGAAAATGTTATGAAATTTAGAGATTATTTAAATGAACATGGAATAGTAGCAACAATAAGAAGAGAATTAGGATCAGATATAGAAGCAGCATGTGGACAACTACGAAGGAAGAACTTAAAATAATAGGAGGAAAAATGAAAGTTTTTGCAAAATCAGATGTTGGAAAAGCAAGAGATATGAATGAGGATTTTTATTATGTAGCTAATGATGAAGACCTTCTAAAATTATTTATATTAGCAGACGGAATGGGTGGCTACAAAGGAGGAGAAATAGCAAGTAGACTTGCTACATCATCTGTAAAAAGTTATATAGAATCCAATTTTAACCAAATTGAACATACTAAGGAAAATATATTAGAATTAATAAAAAGTGCAATTGAATATGCAAACATGGTAGTATACGAAAAATCAAAAGAAAGTGAAGAACTAGAAAATATGGGTACTACTCTTGAGGTATGTTTAATATATAATAATAAGGCTTTTATAGGACATATAGGAGATAGTAGGATTTATAGAATTAGAAAAGATATAATTAGGAAATTAACACAAGACCATAGTTATGTACAAGAATTAGTAAATGATGGTACAATAACAAAAGAAGAGGCAATTCATCATCCTAAAAAGAATATGCTTATGAAAGCATTAGGATGTACACCTTTTATTGAGCCAGATGTAACTATAAAAGGATTTTTGAAAGATGATATTATTGTAATATGTTCAGATGGATTAACCAATATGCTTAATGAACAAGACATATATAATATTATTGTACAAGATATAACTAATAGTAGTACGAACTTAGTAAATAGAGCAAATGAATTAGGTGGATATGACAATATTACGGTTTTAGTTATATATAATGATTAACAAATTTGAGGAGAGATGAATTATGAATTTAGAAGGTAGATTGATAGCCAATAGATATGAAATAATAGAAAAAGTAGGAAATGGTGGAATGGCAACGGTATATAAAGCAAAAGACCGTACATTAAACAGGTTTGTAGCAGTAAAAATTCTAAGAGATGAATTTACAACTGATGAAGAATTTATAAAAAGATTTAATTCAGAAGCACAAGCTGTTGCAAGTTTAACTAATCCTAATATTGTTTCTGTATATGATGTAGGAAACGAAGGAAATTTATACTATATAGTTATGGAATTAGTACAAGGAAAAACACTAAAAGAAGTAATTCAAGAAGAAGGAAAATTATCTTGGAAATGGTCTTTAAAAGTTGCAATACAAATTGCACAAGCATTAGAAACAGCACACAAGAACAATATAGTTCATAGAGATATTAAACCACATAATATAATAATTACAGAAGATGGAGTAGCAAAAGTTACCGACTTTGGAATTGCAAAAGCAGTTTCCAATTCTACAATAACAGCATTTGGAACAACTCTTGGATCAGTACACTACTTCTCTCCAGAACATGCACGTGGAGGATTTACAGATGCTAAATCAGATTTATATTCTTTAGGAGTTGTAATGTATGAAATGGTTACAGGAAAAGTTCCATTTGATGCTGATACTCCAGTTTCAGTTGCTTTAATGCATATGCAAGAAAAGCCTGTAGAGCCAATAATGTTAAATCCTAGTATACCAGTATCTGTAAATAAAATTATAATGAAAGCAATGCAAAAAGATACAAACTTACGTTATCAGAGTGCTTCTGAAATGCTTAGGGATTTGAACTTAGCATTAAAAAATCCAGATGGAGATTTTGTATTTATGAAAGATATAGAAAATGACTTTCCAACACAAAAAATACAAACTATTCCTGATGAAGTATCTAATACAAAGAATGACAAAAATAAGAAAAAAGAAAAAGGACTAAAGAAATTCATTAAAGAACATAAAGCACTATCATTTGTTATTGGAGGAATACTATTATTTGTTGTAACAATATTAGTAACATATTTGGTACTTCAATTAACATCAGTAAAAGATGTACAAATTCCAAACTTAGTAGGAATGTCACAAGAAGAAGCAAAGAAAACAGCAGAAGAAGCAAAATTAAAATATACAGAACTAGAGCCACAATATAGTCCAGATGTGCCAGCAGGTTATGTTATAAGTCAAGATCCTACATATATAGATAACTTTAAAATAAAAGAAAAAACTGAAATAAAAGTTGTAATAAGTAAAGGTCAAGAACTTACAACAGTTCCTAAAGTAGTAGGAATGAAAAAAGAAGAAGCAATATCAACATTAGAAGAAAGCAATTTAGTGGCTGAAGTAATTGAAGAAACAAGCAAAACAGTTGAAGAAGGTTATGTAGTTAGCCAAGAAACAAAAGAAAACACAGAAGTTAATGCAGGTGAGACAGTAAAAATACATGTAAGTATAGGAACTGGTATAGAACAAGTAAGTATGCCATATGTAATAGGAAAAACAGAAGCAGATGCAAGAAAAGAAATAGAAGCTGCAAAATTAAAAGTAAAACAAGTTATTTATGAAGAAGATAAAACAAAAAATGATGGAACTGTATTAAAACAAGATAAAGAAGCTGGAACAACACTTGATGAAGGAACAGAGGTTATATTAACAGTAAATAAAATTGAAGAAATTAAAACAGGAACTGTAAAAATAAACTTAAAATCTATTACAGGTGGATATAAAGAAACAACAGGAAATAACACAGTAAATAATGAAGATAGCAAAACAGTTGAGGTAGAAGTTAAAGTAGGAGACGATAGTGTATTCAAAGGTGAAAAATCTAAAAATGATACATTTGATGTAGAAGTAAGTGGAATTGGAACTATAACTGTTAAAGTATATATAGATGGAGTATTAGGTAATAGACAAAAACAATTTAATTTAAATTCAGATACTAAAATTACTTTTGAATAATTAAATATAAAAATGTAAATTTTAGAAAAATAAAAGTGGTTTTACACTTCCAATCAAAAAGAGATTTAAAAGATGTAGATGGTTAGAAGATAAGTTCTTCTGCTATTTACATCTTTTTTAATAGAAATAAATAATAATTTGTATAAAATAGAAAATAATGGTACAATATTAGTGGCTATTAATTTTTTAATTTATTAAAAGAAGAAATGGAAAATTTGTAGGAGGAAATATGCAAACAGGGCTTATAATAAGCAATATATCAAATACATATACTATAGAAACAAGTAATGGTACATATGAGGCAGTAGCAAGAGGAAAATTTAAACTTGATGAAATTGTACCGGTTGTAGGAGATAAAGTAAATATAGAAATAATAGATGAAGAAAACAAAAAAGCTGTAATTAATGAAATTATAGAAAGAAAAAGTTATATAAAAAGACCAAAACTCGCAAATTTAGATGAACTAATTTTTGTTATATCAGCAAAAAATCCTAAACCAGATTTACTGTTATTAGATAAACAATTAGCTTTTGCAGAATACATAGGAATAGAAGTAGTTATAATAATTAATAAAATAGATTTAGAAAAAGAAGATAAAATAAAGCAAATAGAAAAAATATATAAAAATGTAGGCTATAAAGTAATAATTACAAATGCAAAAGAAAAATATGGAGTAGAAGAAGTAAAAGAAGTTTTAAACGGACATATAAGTGCTTTTTCAGGTAATTCTGGTGTTGGAAAATCTACATTATTAAATGCAATTTTTAATAAAGATTTAACAAAAGAAGGAATGATAAGCATAAAAAATAAAAAAGGAAAAAATACAACTACTCAAGTAAAATTATATAAATTAGGCGATAATTCTTATGTAGCAGATACACCAGGTTTTTCTACTTTTGATATATATGAAATAGAAAGTAAAGACTTATATAAATATTTTAGAGAATTTAATGAATATGAAAAAGAATGTAAATATGTTGGATGTACACATATAAAAGAGGAAGAATGTGGAATAAAAAAGGCACTACAAAAAGAAAAAATAAATAATTCAAGATATGAAAATTATATAAAAATATATAAAGATTTAAAAGATAAGGAGGAGCATAAATGGTAGAAATATCTACATCAATATTGTCTGTAAAGAAGGAAGAAAGTATTAGAAAATTTTATGATTTGGAGGTTGCACATACAGATTATTTTCATATAGATATAATGGATGGAAAATTTGTAAATAATAATACTAGTGAAATAATGAAAGAGTATGTAAATGAAATAAAACAAATATCAAACATACCACTAGATGTACATTTAATGGTTTCAAATGTAAAAGAGTATATAGAAGAATACATACCAGTAAAACCTAATATTATAACTTTTCATTATGAAGCAATAGAAGATAAGAAAGAAATAATAAATTTAATAAATTATATAAAGGAGAACAATATAAGAGTTGGATTATCAATAAAGCCAGATACTAAAATAGAAGAAATTTACGAATTTTTGCCATATATTCACATGGTGCTTGTAATGACTGTAGAGCCAGGTAAAGGTGGACAAAAACTAATAGAAGATACATTAGTTAAAATTGAACAGTTAAAAAAATATATAAAAGAAAATAATATTGGATTAGATATAGAGGCTGATGGTGGAATCAATTTAGAAACCATAAAAGAAGTAAAAGAGGCTGGGGTAGATATAGCAGTTGTAGGAAGCGGAATTATTAATTCAAAAGATTATAAAGAAACAATAAAACAACTAAAAAATATTTAAAAATAGGGATTGCAATTATAAAGCAATCCCTTATATAAACTGTTATTAATACTATTCTTTTACAGTATCTTCAACTTTCTTGTTTTTAGAAAATAGGTATAAAATTAAAATACCAAATCCAACTAAAGAAACAAGTATAGAAACAACAAAACCAACATAAGGTAATTGTTGTAAAGCCCAAAGAACTAGTGTAACAAGAATAAGAGTAAGGGCAGTTGAATATTTATTAGTAAATTTAAACTTCTCCTTTAATTTATAAGTGATACATATTGATGTAATAGCAAAAGATAAAGAAAGCATTAGCATAAATAATGCAAATATAGCAATTCCTATTGGCATAGCAATTATACTAAATAATAAACAAATACTTATTATAACAGCAAAAACAGAAGAAATTATACCAACTCCTAAAGCTAATGCAGATTTTGTACCAACAAAACTTGAAGATTTTTCTACAAATTTTGGTGCTAACCAAAGTGCAAAAATAAGTACAACAGCAGTGTATAATAATGCTTTGCAGAAATCTAATACATAATCTAAAATAATTTCTTGTACAGGTTTTTCTGGAGAAGTAGATGCATAAGCAGAATATTTAATTTCACCTTGTACTAATTCATTAGATAAAGCTAATTCATTAGAAGAAGTATAAGTTAAATTTCCATAAACAATAGCAGGTGAATTTTGGTCGGTAACAAAATTAAAATTCTTTGCAGAAACAAACGCATTTCTACCAGCACCACCATTGAAATTAAAAGTATCAGTAGCAGTTACATATAAATCTCTAAGCATAAAAGAATCATATGACATGTCTACTTTATTAGCAATAGCGTATAAGTCATTTGCTGCACCATTTAAAATTACTTCATTTGCACAAACATAAATAGATTGCATTATATATGAATTTTCACCAAAAGTAACAGTATCTGCTAATACAAATAAAGAGCCATTTACTTTTCCTGTAATTTCTACATTTTGTCCAACAATATAGACATTTCCGTCTACTAATTGATCCATAATAACAGTGTTATTAAATAAGTATAAATTATCATTGTATACTTCTGGATCGTCATTTTCAGTATTAGTAGCAACTTCATTATCAACAGTATTTATAACATTTGTTTCAGAAATTGGAGTTACAGTATTATCAGAAGTTGCAAAACTAATAGTGGAAACAATTAATAAAATAATTGTTATTAATAAAAAAAGTTTAGTTTTCTTTTTAAACATAAAAAAGTCCTCCTAAATATATTAAATTTTACATCTTAAATATATATCTTAATAATATATTTGTCAACAGAATTAATGAACTTTAAAAATATCATGGTTACAGTTCAAACTATCTATAAGTTTATTTTACAAGAAGAAAAGGGATAAATAAAGTATTGGGAAAGTAATATAACTGAATATAAAATTATATTATAAAATAAAAAGAAAATTTTATGCAACAATGTGTTCAAATGGATACTGGTCATTAAGAACATTAAGAGAAAGAATAGGATTTAGAAATAAAAAGAAAAATATTGTAATAAATAATACTTTATGATAACATTACTTCAAAAAGGAGGAAATTTTATTATGAAAATACAATTAATAGGAACAGGTACTATTCCCGATTTGACTAATAGTGCTAGTGTACTAATAAATAATCATATATTATTTGATATTCCAAATGGAAATTTAAAGGCAATGATAAGACAAAATATAGATATATTAAAAATAGATACGTTAATAATTTCACACACACATGCTGATCATTGTTTTGATGCACCTTTTCTTTTATGGTATAAGGAAAATTATAAGAAGGAAGGTGAGTCATTATCAACAAAAATTATAACAGATAAAATAACACAAAATACAGTAGAAAATTTAATAGATTTATCACATTTTAACTCTGCAAGAAAAGCTAAAAAGCAATTTATAGATGCAGAAAAAGTAAATAATATAGAAAGAATATGTGATGACTTGCAAATTTTAAATGAACCAATAGAACATGAACATCAAACTATAAAGTATGCTAATGGATATATTATAAAAGACAAAAATATAAGTATAGGTTTAACAGGAGATTCGATTTTCTGTCAAGGTGTGAAAAATATAGCAAGTAAAGTAAATTATTTGATTTCTGATATGACATTAGAGATAGGAGATAAATCTCATATGGGAATAAATAATATATTAGAGTTATTAAAAGAATATCCAAAATTAAAAATTATCCCTATACATATGCATGATAAAACAAGAGAAAAAGCAAAGAAGCTAGATATAGATAATTTAATGATATTGCAAGATGGAGATATTTTAGAATTATAAAAATATTTAATTTATGTAAAACTAGTCAAAAGTTTTAAAAGCAAAACTTTTGACTAGTTTTTTTGAATCTAAAAAATTAGCTATAAATTTATGAAAACGAATGATTACCAAAAACTGTCCAGTATTAATAGTTGAATAGCTTCAAACTTGCTTGACAAAAATAAAAGAAAAGGCTATTATATATGTATAAATTATAAAGGATGTTGAATAATATGATAGAAACGATATTAATAATAGTTGGAACAATAATTGCACTTTTAGGAACAATAATGATTTTTGATGCTCGCAAATTGAGTGATAAATTTTTCAGCTTTGGAGACCAAAATGAAGCAACAAATGGAATGAAAATTTTAGGATTTTTCTTAGCAATTATTGGAGCATTACTTATTTATTTTAACATTTAACTTGACAATGGTAATAAATAATATATAATATACATATATTAAAAATAAAAACAAAGAAAAAGAGGAGTAGTTTGTACTTACTAATAGGGAATAGAAATCATAGACTGGAAGTTTCTATAAGAAAAAGGCAAATGAAGGTAGCTTTGGAGTTAATATATTGAAATGATAGTAAATATATTCGTGTAAGCCACGTTATAGGCTAACCAAGATATTATAGAAATATAATAAATAAGGTGGTACCGTGAATTAAACCTCGCCCTTATAACAGGGTAGAGGTTTTTTGATATATTGGGGGGTGTTTTAATGATTTATAACCAAACAAAATCTGACCAAATAATTGGGAAAGCGAGATTAGTAATAGAAGGAGTATCAAACGAAATTTTAACTCAAGAAGAAAGAAAATATTTACAAGAATTTAATGGAGTCGTCTTTATAGCCTATCAAAAAGCAGAAGAAATATTAAATAATAAAGAAATAGGAGGAATAGAAAATGAAAGATAATATTGAACATAAACTAAGTGATAAATATAGTCCAAAAGATTTTGAAGAAAAATTGTACAGTGAATGGGAGAAAAAAGGATATTTCAAACCAAATATGGATAAAACAAAAGAAAGTTTTTGTATAGTTATGCCTCCACCAAATGTTACAGGAAAATTGCACATGGGGCATGCTTTAGATGGTACAATACAAGACATTATAATTAGGTTTAAAAGAATGCAAGGATATAATACATTATGGGTACCAGGAACAGACCATTCAGCCATTTCAACAGAAATGAAAGTAGTTGAAAAGCTAAGAAAAGAAGGAATAAAAAAAGAAGATTTAGGAAGAGAAAAATTCATAGAAGAAGCATGGAAATGGACTAGAGAATATGGTAATACAATTCAAGAGCAACAAAGAAGACTTGGGTGTTCATGTGATTGGAATAGAAAAAGATTTACATTGGATGAAGGAATGTCAGATGCTGTTTTAGAACAATTTATTAAGTTATATGAAAAAGGCTTAATATATAAAGGAAAAAGGATGGTAAATTGGTGTACAAGTTGTAATACATCAATATCAGATGCAGAAGTTGAATATAAAGAAGAACAATCACATTTATGGTATATAAGATATCAAATAAAAGGTGAAAATAAATATATTACAGTAGCAACAACAAGACCTGAAACTATGTTAGGAGATACAGCAGTAGCTGTTCATCCAAAGGACGAGAGGTATAAAGATCTAATAGGTAAAACTTGTATATTACCAATAATGAACAAAGAAATACCGATTATTGCAGATAATTTTGTAGAAAAAGAATTTGGAACAGGTTGTGTTAA
>CALXRX010000045.1 GCA_944390975.1 uncultured Clostridia bacterium
GCGGACTTTATATTTATAGGAGTAGGAACGCCTGAAAGAGCAGATGGTTCAGCAAATTTAGACTATGTGTATACTGTTGCAAAACAAATAGCAGAGAGTATTGAAAAAGATTGTATTGTTGTTGTAAAATCTACAGTTCCAATAGGAACAAATGATGAAATAGAAAGATATATCAGAGATAATTTAAAAAATAAAGTTAAAGTTGATGTAGCAAGTAATCCAGAGTTTTTAGCACAAGGAACAGCTGTAAGAGATACTTTACATGCATCAAGAATTGTAATTGGAACAGAAAATAAAGAAACAGAAGAGAAAATGTTGGATTTATATGAAAATTTTGAGTTACCTATTGTTTCTACTAATAGAAGAAGTGCAGAAATGGTGAAATATGCATCAAATGATTTTTTGGCTCTTAAGATTAGTTTTATGAATGATATAGCTAATTTATGCGAAATTGTGGGGGCCAATATAGAAGATGTAGCAAAAGGAATGAGTTATGATAAAAGAATAGGGGATAAATTTTTAAAAGCTGGTTGTGGATATGGTGGAAGCTGTTTCCCTAAAGATACAAAAGCACTTCATTTTTTAGCATCTCAGCAGGGATATGAGTTGAAAACAATAAAAGCAGCTATAGAAGTAAATAAAAATCAAAAATTAGTTTTATTAAAAAAGGCTAGAGAACGATTTAAAAACTTTAAAGGTTTAAATGTAGCTATTTTGGGATTAACATTTAAACCAGGGACAGATGATTTAAGAGAAGCACCTTCATTAGAAAATGTACCAATTTTATTAGAAGAAGGAGCTAATATTAAAGCTTATGATCCAGTTGGTGAAGAAAATTTCAAAAAAGTATATCCTAAAGAAATTGAATATACTAAAACACCACAAGAAGCATTAGAAAATGCAGATATGTGCTTTATATTTACAGAGTGGAATGAAGTTAAGCAGGTAAAACCTGAAGAATATAAAAAATTAATGAAAACACCAATTGTATTTGATGGAAGAAACATATATAATTTAGAGGATATGAAAGGCATGGAATATTATTCAATAGGGAGAAAGGAGTAAACATGAATTTAGTAGCTGTGGTTGTAACTTACAATAGAAAAATATTATTAAAAGAGTGTATAGATTCAATTTTAAATCAGACAACACCTATTACTGAATTGATTATTATAGATAATAATAGTACAGATGGAACTTATGAAATGTTAGAAAAAGAAAAATATTTGGATAACAGTATAATTTGTTATAAAAAACTAGAAAAAAATATCGGTGGAGCAGGAGGGTTTCATGAAGGAATAAAAGAAGCTATAAGACATCATGCAGATTGGGTATGGATAATGGATGATGATACAATTCCTAATAAGGATTGTCTAGAAAAAATTTTTATAGCTAGAGAGAAGATTAAGGATAAAAACAAAAATATTAGTTTTTTTGCAAGTTCAATTTATGGTGAAAATGGAGAATATATGAATGTGCCAACTGTAGATACAAGTGTTGAAAAAAACGGTTACCAAAACTGGTATGAATTTTTGAACTATAAAATGATAAAAATAAACATTGCTACATTTGTTTCACTATTAATTAATAGCGAAGCAATAAAGAAAGTAGGTTTGCCATGTAAGCAGTATTTTATTTGGGGAGACGATACTGAATATACGATGAGGTTAACAAAATATTATGGACCAGCATATATGGTAGGAGACAGTATAGCAATACATAAAAGGAAATTAGCTAAAGCTATAAACATAGTAAACGAAGAACAAAAAAATAGAATATCAATGCATTATTTTATGATTAGAAATAATTTGATTAATACAAAAGAATATAAAGGAACTAAAGAAATGATAACTTTGTTAATACAAGATATGAAATCAATAATCCTTGTAGCTATTAAAGGAAAATATAGAATGAAAAAGATTATGACAATTTTAAAAGGAATATTTGCATTTTTATTTAAGAGATATGATGTAAAAGCATTTAAAAATAGATTTATAATTGAAGTATAAGGTGTGAGAAATGAAAAAAAGTATTCTAAAAAATTATATATATAACTTAATATATCAAATTATTGTAATTATATTACCATTAATAACAACACCATATTTATCAAGAGTATTAGGAGCAGAAAATATTGGGACATATAGTTATACATTATCTATTGTTACTTATTTTATTCTTTTCGGATCATTAGGGGTTGCTATGTATGGACAAAGAGAGATTGCTTATTCACAAAATGATAAAAAGGGTAGAAGCCAAAAATTTTGGGAAATTGTAATTTTTAGAATGATTACTCTTATGATTTCTATAATTATCTTTTATTTTACATATGCTTCTAGGGGTGAATATAAAGTATATTATCAAATATTCTTGTTGGAGATAATAGCTAATATGTTAGATATTAGTTGGTTTTTTCAAGGAATGGAAGATTTTAAAAAAACTGTTGGAAGAAATTTAATTATTAGAATTCTAAGTGTAATATTAATATTTTTACTAATTAAAGATCAAAATGATTTGGCAATGTACATACTTATTTATGTTTTAACCACTTTTATAGGTAATATTTCCCTATGGTTTTATTTACCTAAATATATACAAAAACTATCATTAAAACATTTAAATTTAAAACAACATATTAAACCAACAATCTCTTTATTTATTCCTCAAATAGCTACTCAAGTATATAGTGTTTTGGACAGAACAATGATAGGAAGTATATTAGGAGATATGTCAGAAGTTGGATATTATGAACAAGGTCAAAAAATTACTAAATTAACACTAGCTATTATTACTGCATTAGGAACTGTTGTTGCCCCAAGGATTGCTAATATATATATTGAAGGAAAAAAAGAAGAAATAAATCATTATTTAAAGCGTTCTTTTAATTTTGTGTGGTTATTAGCTTGCCCAATGATAGCTGGATTAATTGCTATTGCCACAAACTTTGTACCCATTTTTTTTGGTGAGGGATATGATAAAGTAGCTACAATATTATGTGTTATAAGTCCTTTAGTATTAGCAATTGGACTAAATAATGTAACAGGCGTACAATATTTAATCCAAGTAAAAAAACAGAAAATATATACCATTACAGTAATTATTGGAGCTGTTACAAATGTGATTTTTAACTTTATACTTATTAATATATTCAAATCTGTTGGTGCTGCAATTGCATCTGTATTAGCAGAAACAGCTATTTTGATAGCACAGCTAATTTTTGTAAGAAAAGAAATTAATATTAGTAATGTGTATAAAGATGCATGGAAATATATTTTTAGTAGTATAATAATGTTTATAATTACAATATTGTTAAAAAATATAACAAATAATCAATTATATAATTTGGTACTACAAATGGGTGTAGGAGTATGTATTTATTTTGGAATGCTAATTATATTAAAAGATAAATTTTTAAAGGAATTTATAGATAGATTCTTAGGTAAATTAAATTTAAAAAAAGCATAGGTGATTTATTTGAAACAGTTTATAAAAAAAGTTTTAAGAAAAATATTAAAAGAGAATATTTTTGCAAAACACATAGAAGCTATGAAGCTTGTTTACAATAAACATAAACGTGTTTGCAAAACTCAAAGTGAGAATAAGAAGTATTTTTTAGAGCAATGTATAAAATTTAGAACTTATTCAAGTAAAAAAACATATAAACTAATAAAAAATATTGACATAGACATTGACGAGGACAATCATTTTATATATGCGGTTGACACAATGAAACAAATAAGAACAAGTAGTAGAATTATTGGGAATATTACTATAGACTATGAAAGATTATTAAATAACCGTTTAGAAGATTTAGAAAATATGACTAATCAAAAAATTATTTTTTCAATTAAATTTTTGTTGAATAAAATGAAAAAAGAAATAGAAAAATCTTCTAGCAAATATAATAAAGAGATAAAAGACAATTTAGAGGAAATAAAAACATCAAAAGCAACAACTTTTTATTCTGCATTACAACGTATTTTGTTTTATAATCAATTACTATGGCAAACAGGGCATAGATTAAATGGATTAGGAAGATTAGATAAAATTTTAGAAACATTTTATCTAAAGGATTTAGAAAATGGAAAATTAACTAAAGAAACTGCAAAAGAATTGTTAAAAGACTTTTGTGTAATATTGCATAAATATTATTGGTATAAAAGTAATGCATTAATGGGAGATACAGGACAAATTGTTATTTTAGGAGGAAAAAATGAAGATAATTCTTATTTCTGTAATGATTTAACATTTATGTTTATAGAAGTAATGAAAGAATTACAAATACCTGATCCTAAAGTATTATTACGAGTAAGTAGCAATATGCCAAGAAATCTAATGGAACTTTCTGTGAAATGTGTTCAAACAGGAATAGGATGTCCACTATTTTCAAATGATGATGTGGTAATACCAAAATTAATTGAATTTGGTTATCCTAAAAAAATGGCATATGAATATGTTACTGCAGCTTGTTGGGAACCAATTATGCCAGAAAGAACTTTAGATCAAACAAATATAACGACAATAAATTTCGTAGTTCCTTTTCATGAGATGTTAGAAAATGAAGAACTAAATAATATAACTAGTACTGAAAAAATATTAGAGTTATATTCTAAATATTTAAAAAAATATTGTGACAAAGTTATTGAATTGCTTAATAAAGTAAAGTGGCAATACGATCCGCTTTTATCCTTTTTAACTGCAGGATGTGAAAAAGAAGATATATCACTTGGAACAGCAGAATATAACCATTATGGTGTTAATTCAGTAGGTCTTGCCAGTACTGTAAATTCAATTCTTAATATTGAGAATTTAGTTTTTAACAAAAAACAATATACATTTGAAGAATTAAATAATGCAAGGAAAAGTAATTATAATGATGATAAAATAGATTTTGTTAAATTATTAAAAAATCAAAAAGAAAAATATGGAAAAGATAATGAACATGTAGTAGAAGTTACAAATTATATTACGAATGTTGTAAATACACAATTTTCATTATATACTAATAAATTCGGAGGAAAAATAAAATTTGGATTAAGTTCACCGGGATATATAACGGAAGCAGAAAAAACAGAGGCATCATTAGATGGCAGAAAAGCAAAAGAGCCATTTGCAGTTCATATATCATCAGAAGATAGTCAAGCATATACTGAATTAGTTCAATTTGCAAGTAAGATAGATTATTCAGGAAGCCGTTTTAATGGGAATGTTGTCGACTTTATGGTTTCACCAGATTTTATAGAAAATAACTTTAAAAAATTTGTAGATTTTATGATGACAAGTATTAAAGTTGGATTTTTTCAAATGCAAATGAACGTTGTAAGTAGTAAAATTCTTATAGAAGCAAAGAAAGATCCAGAAAAATTTCCAAATTTAATTGTTAGAGTTTGGGGATTTAGTGCATATTTTAATGATTTACCAGAAGAATATAAAGAAGTGCTAATAGAAAGGGCATTAAAAAATGAAGGAAAATGCAAAGAATAGAATTGTCATATATAATATATTGAGATTTTTAGCTGTATTGTTAGGAATTATACCAATTACATATAAATAGGAGAAAAATATGTTAATAACTAATATTCAACGATTTTCTTTACATGATGGACCAGGTATTAGAACAACTGTCTTTTTTAAAGGCTGTAATCTACGTTGTCCTTGGTGTGCTAACCCTGAGAATTTATCATTTGAAAAAGAAAAATATATAAAAGATGGAATTAATGGTGTTTATGGATACGAATTAAGAATAGAAGAATTAGAAGAGGAAATTTTAAAAGATAATTTATATTATGAAGATGGTGGAGGAGTTACATTTTCAGGAGGAGAAGCATTACTTTATTTCAAAGAATTAGAGCCATTATTAAAAAGGTTAAAAGATAAGCAAATTCATATTTGTGTTGAAACAGCTTTAATGGTAAAAGAAGAATTACTAGAGATAGCACTGCGATATGTAGATTTATTTATTATAGATATTAAAATATTAAATGATAAAAATAATGTAATAGGTGGAAATGTTCAATTATATAAGAATAATGTAAAAAAAGTATTTGAAAATAACAAGAAAGTTATATTTAGAATACCTCTAATAAAGCCATATACTTACAATAAAGAAAATATAGAGGAAATAGAAAAATTTTTAACAAATTATCGTCCTGAAAAAGTGGAAATTTTTAAAATTCATCGATTAGCAGAAAATAAGTATAAATCTCTTAATAAAAAAATGCTTGAAATAAAAGAAGAAATATCAGACAAAGAGATGGAAGAATTGAAAAGTAAATTAAACCAATTGAATATTATTACTGAGATTTGTCAGATATAAAACAAGGTAGAAGCAGATAAAAATGATGAAAACAACCAAAAAATAGATAATAAATTTTGGAAAGTTATGGAGGAATAAATTATGAAGAAATATGATTATTTAATTGTTGGATCAGGTCTATTTGGAGCAATTTTTGCTTATGAAGCCAATAAAATAGGAAAGAAATGCTTAGTTATAGACAAGCGTTCTCATATAGCTGGTAATATTTATACTGAAGAAATAGAAGGAATTAATGTTCATAAATATGGGGCACATATATTTCATACAAATAGTAAAGAAGTATGGGAATATATAAATCAATTTACAGAATTTAATCGTTATACAAATTCCCCAGTAGCAAGATATAAAGATGAGTTATACAATATGCCATTTAATATGAATACATTTAACAAATTATGGGGAGTTATTACACCTAAAGAAGCTGCAAAAAAGATTGAAGAAGAAAAGAAAGAAGCAGGAATTACAACACCTAAGAACTTAGAAGAACAAGCTATAAGTTTAGTTGGAAAAACGATATATGAAAAATTAGTAAAAGGTTATACAGAAAAACAATGGGGAAAGAAAGCAACAGAATTACCTAGTTTTATAATAAAAAGATTACCAGTTCGTTTTATTTATGATAATAATTACTTTAATGATGCATATCAAGGAATACCAATAGGAGGATATACTAAAATTGTTGAAAAGTTACTATCAGGAATAGATGTTAAATTAAATACAGATTTTTTTGATGATAGAGAAGAATATGAAAATATTGCAGAAAAAATTGTATTTACAGGAATGATAGATAAGTATTATAATTATAAATATGGCGAATTAGAATATAGAAGTTTAAAATTTGAAACAGAAATTTTAGAAGAAGAAAATTACCAAGGTAATGCGGTTGTAAATTATACAGAATATGAAGTTCCATATACAAGGATTATAGAACATAAACATTTTGAATTTGGAAATCAGCCTACCACAGTAATTACAAAAGAGTATCCAGAAAATTGGACAAGGGATAAAGAGCCATATTATCCAGTAAATAATGATAAAAATAATGAATTATATGAAAAGTATAAAGAATTAGCTATGAAAGATAGTAAAGTAATTTTTGGTGGTAGATTAGGACAATATAAATATTATAATATGGATCAAGTAATAGCAGCAGCTTTGAAATGTGTGAAAGAACAATTAAATTAAGATAAAAGGAGCCTGAGGAGTTTGAAAAAAGTATTGTTATCTATTTTTATATTAGTACTTGCTATTTTATGGGGGATTGGGATATATAAACTTTCAAGTATGAATACACAAAATTCTAATGGAAAAAGTACAGATATGATTGCTATGTTTATAGAAGATACTTTAGATGTTACAAATGAATATGGAATAACAAATTCTCATCCAACAGATTCTAAATTGGCTCGTGTATCACAATTAATTAATGCACCAATGAGAAAAGTAATGCATGCATCAGTGTATTTAGTTTTAGCATTTTTAGCCATTATTTTCTTTAATGTGTTAATGAACAATAAACATTATTGGATAGCATTTATTTTAACATTAGTTGTTAGTGTTGGTTTTGCAATTTCTGATGAATTTCATCAAACATTTGTAAGTGGTAGAACAGGTCAGGCTTTAGATGTAGTAATAGATTCTATTGGAGCATTAGTTGGGATTTTAATATATACAACCTATTATATTGTGTACAAAAGCGGATATAAAAGAGGATTAAAAGAAACAGATGAAATTGAAATAAAAACAAATGAATAATAAAAAATATTTGGAGGTATTAAGGTATGAAAATTTTAATTACAGGTGCAAATGGAATGCTTGCAAAAGCAGTAAGAAATGAATTAAAGGAAGAGGAACTAATTTTAACAGATGTAGCAGAACTTGATATTACAAATTTAGAAGCAGTAAAAAAATTTGTGAAAGAAAATAATCCAGAATATATTATAAACTGTGCTGCATACACTGCTGTTGATAAAGCTGAAGAACAAGAGGAACTTGCAAGAAAAATTAATGCAGAAGGACCTAAAAATCTTGCAATAGCTGCTAATGAAGCGGATTGCACATTAATCCATATTAGTACAGATTATGTATTTGGTGGAGATAAAGATGTAAAAGAAGCCTATACAGAGGAAGAAGAAAAAAATCCTGTAACAGTATATGGAATAACTAAATTAGAAGCTGAAAGAAATATTGCGGATGCTTGTTTTAAGTACTATATATTTAGAACAGCTTGGTTATATGGAGATGGAAATAATTTTGTAAGAACAATGTTAAAATTAGGGCAAGAAAAAGAAGAACTAAATGTTGTAGCAGATCAACATGGTAGTCCTACATATGCAGTTGATTTAGCAAGTATAATTCATCAAGCCATTGAAAAAAGAATTCCATATGGTGTATATCATACAACTAACCAAGGTTATACAACATGGTATGATTTTACAAAACTAATTTTTGAAAAAGCAAATATTAATTGTAAAGTAAATCCTGTAACAACAGAAGAATTTCCAAGACCAGCAAAAAGACCATATAATTCACAGCTTTCAAAAGAAAAGATTTTAAAAGAAGGAGTTCACATACCAAGTTATGAAGATGCATTAGATAGATATTTAAAACTTGAGTTAAAGTAAGAAAAAAAGACAGAACAAGAATAAACATAATTATACTAGATTAGACTATTTTTTATGGTATAATAACCATAAATTTGTAGAATAAAATATTATAAAATAGGAAGGAAATATTTTAATATGAAAGCACGTAAAGGAATTATTTTAGCAGGTGGAAGTGCTACAAGATTATATCCATTAACACTTGCTATATCAAAACAAATTATGCCTGTATATGATAAGCCAATGATTTATTATCCATTGTCTGTTTTAATGGAGGCAGAAAT
>CALXRX010000046.1 GCA_944390975.1 uncultured Clostridia bacterium
TTGCATGTCTTATGTGCGCCGCCAGCGTTTATCCTGAGCCAGGATCAAACTCTCTTGTTTTTGGTATCTATATCTTTTTCGTGATTTCTCACTTCTTATATAAATCTTTCTTCAAGCTTTGTTTAAACTTAGCTTCATTTCTTTTTTATTTTGGTAGTATGAATACTACCGCTTTTCTTGGTCTTTCAAAGGATTTATTGTTTACTTTTCAATGTACTTTTTTTGTTCCTCTAAAACGGAACGTCTTGTATTATACTACATCACTTTTTCTTTGTCAACATATTTTTTACTTTTTTCATATTTTTTTATCCGCCTTTTTTGGCGAAATAAAAAACTAGTATTTGTTGCTTTTTTATTTTAGTTTTTCCTCTACTAATTCTTCTTTTTTTTTATGTTTTTCTTGTTCGTGACTTCGTAATATTTATATTATCATTTTTTATCTTCCATGTCAATACTTTTTTATCTTTTTTTCTTGGTATTTTTTGCTAGTTTTTCTTGCTAGTATTTTTAACAGCTTTTATTGCTCCCTTCTTATATTCTTAACTCATATGCAGTTTCTTCTGTTTCTCCATCTCCTGCTACTACTTTGACATCAGATTTTAGAGATATACAAGGACGAAGCCCACTCTCCCTGGTAAGACCACGTATGCTACCATCAGAATTTACACTGCACAAGTCGTAGTACCCTAAGTTTCCATTGCCATATACATAACGCACATGAAAATTACAATATGACAAATTTGAAGCTACAACACGGGATGCTAGCCAATAAATTTCTCCTGTGTTCCATATATTAGCTGCCTCCATTGCTGTTTGATCTGTTGTATAATTTGTATCTGTTAATTTTTGACATCCTGTATCTCTACTGCTCCAACCAGTAGGCAATGTCCATGAATCTGATATACTATACGTTCCTTCTACTTCTGTATTTTTTGCATTAAATTTCCCATCTGTTCCTATTGTTGGTACACTTCCTACACATCTTCCATCTAGGGCATACGGACTACTTTGTGCATAATATTCTGCTTTTTCATTTAATATAGCTATTGCATTATTATATGAATCTCTTCCTTGCTCCCATGTACTTAACTTTATTAATGGTGTCTCTTGTATAATCTCGTCTGTACTTTCCTGTGCTAATGGCACAATTTCTATACTTTTATCTGATATTATTTGCAATCCATATGTGTCATCATTATATAATACTCTAAATGTTACTATTCCATTGTCCCCTATTGTATCTATGCCTGTATCGTATTTTACATAATTTCCTGCCTCTGCTACACTTTTTAATGTTTCATAATTTGTACCAGAAGCATCTGTGTCACTTCCTCCTGTAGTTCCTAATATATCATTTAGTTTATTTGTGAAATTTGCTATGTCTGCTAACTCTCTTTCTTGTGCATCCATATAATTCTTTCCTACCATCTCTGCAGTTCTAAATATTCCATTTTCTCCTAATGTTAGGTTTATTGTCACTCCTGATAGTATTAATAACACGATTATTGTTATGATTAATGCTATTAATGTTATTCCATTATTTTTCTTCTCTACTTTTTTCATTCATTCTTTCCTCCTTTGTCTCTTCTTCTCATTTTATCTTTTGCAAATTTTTACTATTTATGCATTATACTATTTGTTTAGCAGACTTTTAAACTTCAAATTTGAAAAAATGCATTGAAAGTAAATTAGCTTGAACAAGTTTTTTGATAAATTTAATTTTAAATTCTGCTAAACAATTCTTTCCTACTTTATGATACAATTTTATATTTACTTATATTACTTGTCAAGCACTTTTATATATCTTTTTTCTCTCTTTTTCAAGTACTTTTACAGTTTCTGGTAATCATTTGTTTTCATAAGTTTTTAAACCAGGATAAATCCCGCTTCTCGAGAACTTTTCTCTGCTTTTCTAATTTAACTATATAAATATTTAAGTTCTCGAAGAAGCGTAAAGATTTGTCGACGTGAAAAATTGCATAGCAATTTTTCTGTGCAATGTTGTTTTTGGACTGATTAATTCACTTATTGTTTTATTTGTTAGAAAACAATATTGATTTTCTTTGCTTAAATAAAGAATTATTGCATATACTTTTTTCTTTACCACTTAATTTATTGTCTGTTAATATTTCTATTGGTATCCATATACCTTTTAAATTTAAGTTACACATTCCCTTACCTTCTTTCTTTTATTATTTTTATTTTCAATTTCTAACCATTTTTATTTGCTTTTAGTAGTTTTATATCTTTAAAGTTTAGAAGGAAAATTCCCACAAAGAAAATCGCCTTGAACTTATTTCTAAATTCAAAGCGAAAATTTTATTATTTTTTTATAGTATAATAGTATCTAAATAATTTCTACCGCCATAATACATATGAGAAACATATACAACTGAATTATCTTCATCTATTGTATATAATATAACAAAGTTTTTTATTACTATTCTTCTATATTTTCTTTTTAATTCATCTATTTTTTCTATTTCTGCATATATTTTAGGTGAATGTTTCAATGATTGTATGGATTTTTCTACTTTACCGCATTAAGTCTTTTGCTGCTTTTTCTGCATATAAATCTTCTAATATATAATCATATATCTTATTTATTTCTTTAAAAGCATTTGGAGTTATTATAACTTTATACTTCATATCCATATTTTTGCCTCAATTTTGAAAATGCTTCATCTGATTCAATGCCTTCTCCATTTTCAATTTCTTGTTCTGATTTCTTTAATGCTTTAATTACTTCTTTTCTTAAATTGTTTCTATTATATTCTTCCATACTCATTACTATTAAATTATCTTTACTTTTCTTACTTACTACAATTTCTCCATATTGATTTACTGCTGTTTCTATTTCTTTTAAATTTAATTGTTGCATATCAATACACCTCTCTTTTTCTATACTATTTATAGTATAGCATAAATTTTACTATTTTTGAATACTTTTTTACATTTTTTAAAATAACTAATTATATATAATTTCATTATAAACTATTTCTTCGGCTTGTGCTTTAATTGAGTTCATAGTTCCACCCCAATAAAGCATATCAGTATTTTTCATATCTTCTGTTATATCATTTTTTGCTTTCAATCATCAATAATTTGATTAATTCTTCTTGTTGCTATTTCTTGTATTTCTTCTAAATGGTCTATCAATGTATTTTCCATTAACATCATTGTATATTCTGCTTTCTTGTATTCTTTTAAATATTTTAATCTCATTTGCCATATTTATTCAAATTTATTTTCTTTTGTTTTTGAAATATTAAATTGGGTATATAATAATCTGCTTGCTTTATATATTCTATTCCTGTTCTTTCATCAACAAATTTTTCTTTTAATTCTTTAACTATCCATAATTTTAAAACCTCCATAATTTTATTTTGAGTTCAAAAAAAGATGAACTTTTTAAATTCATCTTCTAAATATTTAAAAATTTATGATTTTTACTAAATTTCTTTTAGGAGGAAACCCTTGCTATTACTAAACTTTAAAATTTCGTCATAAGAGATTATTATTGTTATGATTAACGCTATTAATGTTATTCCACTGCTGTTTACCTTTTTACTTAATACTTCATATTTACTTTTTGATTTTAAATTTTTCTTCATCTTTTCTTTCTCCTCCTTTGTTTTCTTTCTTATTTTTTGCTTATATTAGTTTTTACAACTTTTTACTGTTTATGCATTTAGTTTTTGCAGTAAGATACGTACTTTTATTTATTCAATTGTCAATCTACCATTTTCGTATTTAACAGATTTTAAACTTCAAATTTGAAAAAACGCATTGAAAGTAAATTAGCTTGAACAAGTTTTTTGATAAATTTAAGTTTAACAATCTGTTAAACAATTCTTTCCTACTTTATGATACAATTTTATATTTACTTATATTACTTTATCAATACTTTTATATTCTTTATTAAAATGTTTTTACAAGTTTTAGTAAGACGCTATTGCTATAAACTTTTGCTACTAAAATTTTATACTTAAATTATTTTTATAGTCGAATTATTTTGCATTAAAACCAAAATTGGAAAGCATTTCTCTTGCTCTCCACTTTGGTTTTCTTATTTCTCTATTCGGTCAAAGTATCTCAAATTTGAATATCTCTATTTACTTGTAAATTCTTTTATTGCTCCTGTTAGAGTACTTACATCTTCTCCATTTAATACTTTTTTAACCCTTCTTTTAAAATTTTATTGTTTTTTTCATAAATCTTTTGTATAATTTGATACATAAGAGATACCTCCTTTGAATATTTGTTTTTTTTGAGATAAAAATATTCTATCAAATTGCTATCTCTTATTCAATTTTTTTCTAAAATTTCCCTACTAAAAATTTATACTAACAAATTTTATGATAGATTTGCAAATATTTTTTTCACTATTTTTACCTTTTCGTATACATTTTTTCATATTTCATATATAATCTTGTCTAAAAAGTTAAATTAAATTGTAATTTTATATAAAAATTTAACTTAAAAAGGATATATTATGATGGAAAAACGATTACCTTTAAAATGGAAAAAACATTTGATATTGCCTGCATTTAATTTAAGAAGTATGGAAGAATTAGAAAGTGAAATTAAAAGGTTTGATTCTCGGAAATATAACTGGCTTAGTTAATGAAATTGGTACAAAAATGACTCGTACTGGAGAAAATTCAAATTTGTATACTATATCTTTAGTAAAAAATCGTCAACTTCATAAGCTTCCAAATGTAAATGTAAAAACACTAAAAGAACTTTCAGATTTTTATGAAAGTTATAAAACTAATATTTTATACTATAATGAAGTTTGGTATTGTACAAAACATATTAATAAAACTGATTCTCCTACCTGTGTTGGAAGAATATCATTTCATACCTCTAATACTTCTTTAGATATATCAAATGAACAAATACTTGAACAAGTTTGGAATACAACTCACAGAGATATTGAACGTTTTAATGAAAACTATTCTAAAGCTTTTTTGCGTTCACATCGTGCTGGTTTTGGCAGAAGATACACTATTGATAAATTAAATGTTGTGCCTAGTATAGAAAAAAAACAAATGTTACAACAATACTTTCATATTATAAAAGAAATAGAACAAAAAAGAGATTCCATTGAGAACTTTGCAGAATATTTAAGCCAACTTGGAATAAATGAATTTAGCTTAGAATATTTATTAGAGGAAGGTAAATTCTCAATAATTGATTGGGATTCTCAAGACGATTTAAAAGTGATTTCTTCTGTGCTAGAAAATGATATAGAAAGATAAATGGAGGATTATATGAATAATTATAATATTTTTTTAGAGCCTACAAAATATATTAATGAAATTATACAAAAAGTGCATATTCCTAAAGATTACCAAAAAAAATTTGAAGGAAAAAGTTTAGCTAGTATATTTTTAACAAAATTTTGTGATGCTGGTTGTTCTCATTGTTTCTTTAAATCTGGAAAGAGAATGGAAAAGCTCCCTCAAGAACAATATGAATTTTCAGACTATGGAATTACAAAATTTATCGATTTTATTAATAAATCTAACAATGGATACTTATTAGTTATTGGTGGTGGCGAGCCATTTAAAAAATTTGAACATGTTAAAAGAATTGTTAGAGAAGTAAAAACAGACAGATTAATATTGGTAACAAATGGTATGTGGGCTCAAGATTATACAGAAGCAAAAAAAACTATTTTTCAATTATACACTGCTTATCAAGAAAGAACAACACCAACTAAATTGATATTAAGATTAAGCATAGATAAATGGCATGCTGAAAAATTAGGCTATTCACTTATTAATAATATTATAGATATATATAAACAATATTTTAGAGATGAAAACGATTTTGAATTACAACTACACACTTTAATAGATGACACTACTATTGATTTAGTTTCTAAACAACGTAAAGATTTTCATATTATTCGTACACAAGAAACTGGTATTTCAGATAATGAAGAAGTTATTAAAATTAGCCCTTATAGGTGCAGATTAACTTTTGATGATGGATATATTTTATATGTGGGAATTGCTAAAACTTTTTATTCAACTTTAAGACCAAATTTAAATAAAAAGGATTCACATTTAGAAAAAGCGCTCAAAATTTTTGATGAAGATATGGAATATAGTGCGTTTGATAATCCTTCTGTTATAATTAATAAAAACGGTACTTTTGGTCTAAATTTTTGGGTAAATTATAATGGAAATGTAGCATTATGGGGAAACCAACAATTAACAGACTTAAAAAATGTATATGTTGATAATTATGAAGATATTATTCATGCAAACTTTGATAACATCATTTCCTATTCCTTTTTAGACAAAGGTTATAAACATAGGTTAGAAATAATTGACAAAGTAAATCCTAAGGCTGTTATACGTTCAAAGGCAATTAACATTAGAGACTATGCTGGTGCCTCTATATTAGAAGAAAAGAAAACTACTCTTTTTTATGCAATAATTATTATAAAAGAATATATACAAGAAGAAAAATTACATCTAGAAAAATTACATCTAGAAAAATTAAAAAACTTGTCTAATGAACTTCAATCAGCCATAAATTTGGAAGAACACGAATTAATAAAACTATATAAACAATCTCCATATAACATTATTAGTGAATATATTGAGAAGCCAAAATTTAATGAAGAAGAATGGAAAGATTTATTTTTACTTATTAAATTGGGACACTATGATATATCTGAACAAGAACTAGCTATTGGCTTAGATTATTATAATAAAAATTCTACTAATAAAATTTATAAGTTAGAAGATATTAATGTAAATTTTAAAGAACATTACGAACGATTAAATGAAAAATTAACTTTTATGCAAGAAAAAGCAAAAACTTTATTCATTAATAAAAATTTAAAACAAAGATACAAAACACCATCAGCTGTAATCTTAATACTATCTAGAATAAAAGATGGAAAAGAAGAAGTGTTACTTCAAAAAAGAAAAAACACGGGGTATATGGATGGATTCTATGATTTAAGTGCTTCTGGGCATGTTGAAGAAAATGAGACTTCAAAAATGGCTTTAATACGAGAAGCTTCGGAAGAAATTGGTATTAATTTAAATATTTCTGATGTAGAATTTGTAACAATGATACATGATATAAAAGAAACTCCATATTACAATATATATTTTAAAGCTACTAAATGGGAAGGTACTCCAATAATAAATGAGCCTAATAAAATAGAAGAAATAAAATGGTGCAATATAAATGAATTACCAGAAAATTTCATGAATCTTAGAAAAGAAGGCATAATAAATTATATCGAAAAAATTCCTTATAGCGAAATTTTTTAGGTGCGAAAAAACTAGCCAAATTCTCAAATCTTGCTCCGAGAATTTTTACTTAGTTTTATTAAACACTATCCTTAATCTAAAATATATATTTTGGATTGTAATCAATCAATAAAACTTTTTTAATTTCTGAAATTATATTTATACAAAAAATAAATGGAGAAAAGCAGTTTTATTGCTCTTCTCCATCTTCCTATTCCTCTATTCAGTCAGTATCTCAAATTTGAATATAGAAACCTCGTACGCAATTCTCCACTCGCCTTCCTCTGAATTCGGTGAATTTCGCTTGAAATAGTCTCTGCTTTGGATTCTACCACACATTTTTATTTTGTCTCCAACTTCCAACATAGCAATAATTTCTGCAGCATTATTCCAAGCAATACAAGGCAAATAGTCTGATCTACCATATGCTCTGTTAATAGCAAGGTGTAAATCCGCTATTCTTTTACCTAATGGTGTTTTTCTAAAAATTGTCGGCTTACATATATATCCCGTCATAACCAGCAAGTTTGTGTCTGAATATTGGGATGCTTCATCACAAAATATGATAGTTTTTGCTAAGATATATAAGTCCAGATGCATTTTTCCTTCTTCGTCTTTCGCGTCATAAGAACACATCTTGCCTGCAATTTGTACAAATTTTCCTACAAAATCTTTTGGAAAGTTTGCATCATCCATAAACATATTTGATATAATAACCGGAACATAATCATACTTTTGACTAATTCTTTTAACTTTTACTGTTGTCCGATAAAAATCAATATCACCTACTTTATGGTCATATTTTAACTCACTTACAATTTGTCCCGTAATGATAGCCTTATTAGATTCATCAAAGACTCTACCATGACTTGAACTTTTATCAAATTTTGTAATGAGTTCCATCTCCTTTTGTGCTAATAATTCAAATTTTTCTGACATGTACTTGTCCTCCTGTGTATTATTTTTTTGCTTATAGTACATTAAATAGAAGATTTTTTTCTTTAGTTGTTTCATGCATAAAATTTTTGCATGACTTCAAATTAAGAAATAAATTCTTCATTTACATATATAAACATTAAATCTAGTTTATCATAAATTTACTTTTTTGTAAAGTTATGTAAATTTAACTTTTGTAACTTTGTTCATTGACTATCTTAACATTTTTATGTCATGTTTTGTCGAAAGAAAAGTGTTGACATACAAAGAAAAATATAATATAAAATAAGTAATTCTAAAATAAAATTAAATCAAAACAACTTAAGTATTGCAAAAAAACAAAATCTCAAATTAGGAAAAATCTATCCTAAGAAAAATC
>CALXRX010000047.1 GCA_944390975.1 uncultured Clostridia bacterium
GAGGTGACAGGGATCGAACCTGCGACCTCATGGTCCCAAACCACGCGCGCTACCAACTGCGCTACACCTCGAAATAAAATATAAAATTTTAAAACACATATAATAATATAGCACAAAATTATTATGTTTGCAAGATATTTTCACAAAAAATTTATAAAGACTTGAAAAATAAAAAAAAAATAAGTATAATATTAATGTTAATAAAAATGTACCCGTAGTTTAGCTGGATAGAATGGCAGGCTACGAAACGCACACCCTTTGTTTTATAAATATTGATATTTAGGGATTTCAAGAGATAGTGTGAAAAGTTTTCCCCTGAAATTCCCCTTAATATAAATTTCATATCGAAAATATTAAAAATATTTTCATTACATGCGACTGTAGCTTAGCTGGATAGAGCACTCGGCTACGAACCGAGAGGTCGGGGATTCGAATTCCTCCAGTCGCACCATACTCTCAAGCCAGTTTGAGAGTTTTTATTTTTCTTTTTGACCTGTATATTTTCCCCTTATTTTGAGTATTTTTCCCCTGAAATTGTTCGAAATTTACTCTTTCAAATTCTTTTTTCTTTCGTTCCTCTGATACATGAATATAATAAAAATCTGTAGTTTCAAATTCGGCATGTCCCATTAATTCTCGTAAAACTTCCTTATCCATACCCTTTTCACTCATTAAAGTTGCAAACGAATGTCTAAAACCATAAATTGTCATGTGTTCTAGTTTATGCTTTTTAATAAATTCTGTTATTTTCTTTGTTAATCTCTCTGGAACATAAGGTGTGCCAATAGTATTTAAAAATACATATTGATTATTGTCCCATTCTTCTCCATATTGTAAATTATTCATTTTTTCTTTTCTTAGATTTAATAACATTTCTTTTAATCTTGGAGTCATTGGAATATTGCGATAACTCTCTGTAGTTTTTAAATCTCCATCAGTCATAATATGCCCTGTAATATTCATTTCATCATCATATAATGTAATATCTTTATAAGCATTTTCTACTCTAATTTTGTTTTGATTAAAATGAACGGATTTCCATTTCAAACCACAACCTTCTTCTGGTCGCATACCTGTTTGAAGTAATGTTGCAAAAAGTAATGCAAATGGTCTTTTATCTTTCTCACATACATCAAGCCATACTTTTTGCCTTTCTTCTGGCAAATAGCATACCTTTGCTACCTTTGCCCTTTTCTTCTTTTGAAATCTTAAATCAAAATTAGGTACATCTTTTATTAATCCCTTTTTATCCTTTGCATAAGTTAATACTGCTCTAATAAGCAAGAATAAATCTTTTGCTAGTCTAGGTGTTTGTTGTCTTTTTGCATTGATATAATTTTCTACTAATTCCTTAGTAATTTCGCTAACATGATAATTTTTAAAATCAACCATTACATGATTTTTAATTGTATTTATGTATGTTTCTACAGTTTTTAGACTAATAGTCTTATTTGTACTAGGATTAACCTGATTCTTTTTCCAGTTAAGCCATTCTTTTGCTATGTTTGGAAATAAAGTATAATCATCTGCTAATAATTCTATTTTCCTTCTTTGCTTTTCATCATTGAATTCATTAAATTTATCTAATTGATTAGGACATTCATCTGTAAAAACTTTAATATTTGGTATGGTGCTATTTCTTTTAATATCAAAATAAACATCAGTAACTAATTCTCCTAATCTTTTTCTTGCCTCTTTCTCTGATCTTGCTGTCCTTGACAGTCTTGGGTTTCTATCAACTCCTTCCATTATTGAATTAAGGGCTAATGTTACTCTTGCCTCAAAACTATTTCCTTTTTTTCTTATTGTAACCGTTCCTTTTGGTGCTCTTTGTCTATTTATTTTTTTCATTGTAACTCCTTCCAAAATATATAAATAGTTTAAAAGGGCACGAAACTTAATATCAAGATATATCTTATCACGTTTAAAACAAGAAAACAGCCCTTTTTTATAATTACTAATAATCGTAATCATCATACTGTCCACAATTCTCTGCAAACCATTTTGGTAGCATTTCTTTATTAACAATTATTTTTCTTTTAAATTTAACTGCTGGAAAGCCATCTAATTTAACTAATTCCAACATTAAATTTCTTCCAATTCCTAGTATTTTTCTTGCTTCATCTATTGATATTCCTATTTTTTCATTTTCTTCATTTGTTTCCATTAAACATTACCTCCTTTGTAAAAATAGTAAGAGTAAAATTTATACCTTCTACTAGATAAGTTCCAAATTGACCTCTAAAATGTAACAATGTTTAGAAAGAAATTTTAAAAAATTTTTTCTCCCCTATATATGTAGTTCCAATAAGGTACTTAAAATGGGAAATTTTTTGAAAAATATTTAAAATTTTATTCTCTACTAGGTATATGTCATTCAATATCCAAAAGTCGGAAATTTTTTTAAAATTTTTTAAAATTTTTCTCTCCTATAATATAAATGCCCTCGTTTTTCAAAAAAGGGGTAATTTTTGAAAAATTTCTTTAAATTTTTTATTAATTTCACTCTTCACTATGTAAATGCCAAGTAAATTCAAAAAATGTATAATTTTTAAAAACTTTTTGAAAAAATATGCTATAATTATATGGAAAAATAGTAGTTTATAGAAAGAGAGTAAAAAAAATGGATTTACAGTTAGACTTATTAGATAATTCGCATGACTTTTTAAATAATGCTTTATTCTATTATAACAAGGCTAATTTAGATGATGGACATGAAGAAGGACAAGCTGATTTAGAAACGAAATTATTTTGGAAAACTGGATTTATATTATTGGTTCAATCTTTAGAATTAATATTAAAAGAGACATTAAGAAGAACAAGTGATGTTTTTGTATATGAAAATATTGACGCACCATTTTCTTCTGATTCTAAAACAATTTCTTTTCAAAAATCTGTCCAAAGACTATTAAATTTAAAAATTAATTTTATCTCAACAGAACAGAAAGATTTTATACTTAACTGTGCTGAAATAAGGAACCAGTTTATTCACTATAAAGTCAAATACAATTCTGTTGATATTAAAAAGAAATTTTGTAAATTAGTAGAAATGTATTCTATAATACATAAAAAAGCTACAAAAGAAAAAATAAAAATATGGAAAGATAATGAATACTACTATAAAGATTGTTTGAAAAAAGCAAAAGATTTTTATGTATTTAGAGGATTGGAATTTAATAAAAAAGAACTAGAGATTTTCAAAAAGGAAATATCTGATATGCAAGAGTTTAATTATTGTTATGATAAAAAAGGAAACTATTTTGAAAGAATAAAGTATGGTGACAAAAGAGATTTTTTATATATGGATTTTAAATATTGTCCTCATTGCGCTGCTAAATTAAGTGAATATCATTTGAAAATGTGTAGTCATGAAGCTTGTTCTAAATGTGGTAAACAATTAATATTTTGTGGTTGTGCAAAAGGAATGGTACATATAGATCTGGAAGTAAATGATGATGATATATGATAAATAGTAAGAGAGGATATTATAAATATGGAAATAAGAAGGATAGAATTAAAAGATTTAGATAGTGTATTTGAGTTATTAGATGAATTATATGAAAATAAAATAGAATATTCTAAGTTTACTCAAAAATACAAAGAAAGTTTAAAAGACAGTAGTTTCTATGGAATTGTTGCTGTAAAAAAAAATAAAGTATTAGGTGTTCTTATATCACAAATAATTAATAGATTAGCAAAGAAAAATAACATACTTTTTATTGATGATTTAATTGTGAATGAAAAATATAGAAATATGGGCATAGGAAAATTGCTAATTCAGTCTGCTACTACCTATGCAATGAGTAACAATTGCGGTGCATTGGAGTTAACAAGCATGATTAGAAATGTAAATGCTCATAGATTTTATGAAAATAATGGATTTGAAAAAAATCAATATAAGTTTAAAAAGCATTTGAATTAAAAGATATTGAAGGAGAGATTATAATGATTAATTTTGAACAAGCAAGTATTGCATTTAAAGAATATTTAAAAGATTTCAACTTAGAATATGGTAAAAATGAGTTAAAAGTTAGACATACTTATGGAGTAGTAAATGCAAGTGAATACATTTCTAAAAAATTACTATTAAATGATGAAGATATAGAACTGGCAAAATTAATAGCTTTATTACATGATATTGGAAGATTTGAGCAAATAAAAAATTTTGATTGCTTTATAGATAATAAAACCACTGATCATGCTATATTAGGAAACGAGATTCTATTTAAAAATAATCTTATTAGAAATTTCATAAAAGATGAACAATATGATAATATTATTTCTAAATCAATATTAAATCATAATAGATTAGTTATAGAAAGCAATTTGAGTGATAAGGAATCATTACATGCAAAAATAATTAGAGATGCTGATAAAATAGACAACTTTAGAGTAAAAGCAACAGATGATTTTGAAAATATTATTGATAATGCTAGTAAAGAAATTCTAGAGAATGATACAATTTCAGACAGTATATTTAATAATTTTATGAATGATAAGATTATTGTAAGAGAAGATAGACATACATACATGGATTTTTGGGTATCATATATTGCTTTTATATTTGATTTTAATTATTTATATGGGTTAGAATATATATATGAAAAAAATTATATTAATATAATAGTTGATAGATTAGAATATAAGAATATTGACACTAAACAAAAAATGCAAAAAATAAAAGAACATGCTTTAAAATATATTGAAAATAAGATTAAAATATAAAATGTGAGGATGATTGAAATGAAAGAAGAATACAATACATTAGAATATTATAATAACAATGCACAATTATATTGTGAACAAACAATAGTTGGAAATTTACAAGAAAATTATGATAAGTTTTTGAAGCATTTACCTAATAATGCATATATTTTAGATTTTGGATGTGGATCTGGAAGAGATAGTAAATATTTTATAGATATGGGTTATAAGGTTAAAGCCATAGATGGTTCGATTGAAATGTGTAAATTAGCTAGTAACTACATAAATCAAGATGTTAATTGTATGAAGTTTGATGAATTGAATGATATAGATATTTACAATGGTATATGGGATTGTTCTTCAATATTACATATTGAAAAAGAAGAATTATCAAGTATTCTTAATAAAATGATAAATGCACTAAAAATTAATGGAGTTATATATACTTCTTTTAAAATAGGTACAGGTTATGAAATAAAAGAAGGTAAATATTATAACTATTTAACAAAAGAAGAAATGGAAGAAATATTAAATAAAGTAAATAAAAATGTAAAAATTATTGATTACTTTGAAACTTTACCAAGCACTAAACGAACTGCAAAAGGAACAATCTGGGGAAATTTTATTATTAAGAAGTTTGAATAGTAACTATAGCACAAATTTTTAATGGAAGTAGATCATAGATTATTTATGATTTACTTCCATTTTTCAGTTATCTACTTACACATTCTAGCACTAGATTTATTGCATCTGAAAATCCGTATTTTATAAAATTTTTCATTTTCATAAGCCCCAATGATATTAATTTTGTCAATATAACTGTCTAAGCTGTTTCTAACTTTTTCTAGGTTATTAGGAGAATTTAACAAATTTTCTAATATTGCAAATAAATTTTCATAGTTATCATTATTTTTAGTTAGATTTTTGATTTTCTCTTTATCTTTTTCAGTTAAAGCATATAAGTTTTCTTCTCTACTCTCAAATAATGTAGCCAAAACACTTCCTTTATTGTCATTTTCATCTGACATATATACTACCTCCAATCTAATTTTTCTTGTAGTATAACGTGCTCTTTTTAATTTTTCAGCCCATTTTTATAAATTTGTTAAAAATTATGTGGTTACTCTATTGGATTAGTTAATTTACACTTTTACCACAAAACAATAAAATGTGGTAAAAGTGTAAATATGTTTTATTATCGTATGTATTTCCAATATCTTTTGTCTACTGACAGCAGTTTCGACTCATATTTCATTAAAAAAACATCATAAGGATAACCAGCTTCAATATATTTTTCAGTAAGTTCCATTTTATATTCTTCTAATAGTTCCAAATATTTTTGTTTAAAACAATTTTTACAAAGCCATTCAATGCCTTCTTTAGATATTTTTGCTTTTCCATTCTCGTAATATTTATAATAACTATCTGTGGCTTTATTCATTTTTATAATATTGTTTTTGATAGTACCAGGCACTCTATTAAAATAATCTGGTAATTCATATACAAACATATCGTTATTCCAAAAATTTTTAGGAGCGACTTTTAATAAATCTTCATATTGTTTTATTCTCATAGTAAAAAAATCTATATCAGCATCTATTATACTTTTTTCTTTCTGAAAATACACATACATTAGCCAATAAAATCCCTCGGCTAAAATATAATTTGTTCTATCGATTAATTTATTCTGTTTCCATCTACAAGTTGGATGTTTTTTGATCATAAATTGAACTGCTCTTTGTAAATCTATGTATGTTATTTTTTTACCAGTTTTAGTTTTTAATTCTAATAATTTTAATTTGTCTAATGCACTATCATAAGTCATAAAAATTTTCTCAAGTTCTTTTATTGTATCAGTAACCATTTGTACCTCCTCCATATTTAACTTTTAATGTTTGCGAAGCTCAACATTAAAAGCCATAGCAAAATTCATTTTGCCTGAATGTTAAGGCATTTTTTGACGCTTTAACATTCGCCAGCATGGTGTTTTGACACCTGTAAATGCTGTTTAGGGGAAATCCCTAAAACCCTTTTTCGCTCTCCGAGGGATTATTTTTATATCAATATTAAAAAAAAAACTGCTCAAAAATTTAATTTTTATATTGAAAACTTTCCAACTTTTTTATTTGCGTGTGTGTTATTATTTATTAATTTTCTTATTATTATTTGTATAAAAATTTTTAACATACTGTATGTTATCTCATAGTTTCCTTGTCGGTCATCTCATCACCTACTGAACTTTTCAATGCTTTCATTAGATTTATTTCATTAATTTTATAATAAGTTTTTGGAGGAATATCTATGTATTTTATCTCTAAAATGTTAGCACTTTCTAATATAGAACTTGCTTTTCTTTGCTTATATGGTGTTAATTTTGTATTACTTTCTATGCTATCTTTTGTTGCAAAAAAGAAACCATCTCTTAATAGATTTCTTTTCTTAAAATAATTATATCTACCATATAATTCTCCTAACATAATAGCAGAATTAATTCCAAATTTGTTTATAATATTTCTATTTGCTATAATAAAATTTGATTGAATTATATTTATATTTTCATATTCTAAAAACTCCTTTAAAACCTTTCCTAAAACTATATTTTGCTATAAAATTTTTCCCCTGAACGTTAAAAAGTTTTCCCCTTATTACGAAGTAACAAGGTTCTGGGGTACCCACTTGCAATCTTCGATTGCATAAGTGGGTCAGGTTCTTATCTTTTAAAATAAATATTGATATTAAGTTTTTCCCCGAGGAAAAAAATATTTTCCCCTTATTTCCCCTTAAATGAGAAATTTTAATAAACTATTTTTATTTTTCTTAAATTTATTTAATTTATTGTAAATATTTTACAATAAATTAAAGTTTAGTAATATCAATACTTATAGAATATAATATTAGAAAATTAGGTGTTACAAGAGATGAAAAATTTATATTGAGAGTTCAACTACGAACTTGCAGATCGGGGGGTCGAATCCCTCCGGGTACACCAAAGTTCTCAAGGTTAGTTTGAGGGCTTTTTCTTTTTCATAATAATGATATACAATCAACAAAACTTATGATAAAATAAATATGAAATTTAGTAGAAAAATAAATATATAAAAAGGAGAAAAAATGCCAGTTATAGAAGTAAAAAATTTAGTAAAACAGTATAAAATCATAAAAAAACGAGAAGGATTATTAGGATATTTTAAGAACTTAATAAAACCGCAATATAAGAAAATTACAGCTGTAAACAATATAAATTTTGAAATAGAAGAAGGAGAACTTGTAGGATATATTGGTGAAAATGGAGCAGGAAAATCAACTACAATAAAAATGTT
>CALXRX010000048.1 GCA_944390975.1 uncultured Clostridia bacterium
TAGCTTTAAATCATTAACATCTATTCCAATTTCTTCTTCTAAAATTTTTACAATATTATCTTTTAATGCTTCTTTATCAAAATGGATACCTGTATCATCTATTTCACAATATTCTTCTAAAATAGTTTGTGTTTGTTCTGAGGCTTTTTGCGTTGTAACATTATCTATTACCCATTTTGCAAGTCCGGCAATAGCACATATCCCAATAGTAGCAAGTATTATAGGTAACATTGCTTGTATAAAAGCTGCAACTACTTGTGCTACAGCCATAATAGCTTTTTTTGCAATTTCCTTACCTGCTTTTTTAGCTACATCCCCAGCCACTTTTGCACCTTGATTTAATAGTTCTTTTCCGGCTTGCTTAGCAAAACCTTCTTGATTTTCTTGACCTTCTTGTTTTTCTTGGTTTTCTTCTTCGTTCATAAGTCACCTCTTTTCTGCTTCGTATTTTATTTTGATAATTAATTTAATTCTATTGAAATTTGTGCTTTATTTGTATATTCATCTTTATTTTGTACTGTCTTATATGCATCATAATCTTTTATTATATCTTCAAATACCATTTTTGTCATTTTTGTTCTATTTGAATAAATTTTATTAAATCTGATACTCATTGTTTTTGCTAGTCCTGAATTTATTGTAAGTCTGCTATCATCTAATTCATACATATATGCTGTAAATTTTTGATTATTTTCACTTAGCAAATATACACTTTCTGTGCTTTGTTTTCCATCTAACAATATTGTTTTTCCTGTAGTATTTTCAACTTGGATGTTATATATTTCATAATCTTTATATATATCTTTTGTTAAAATTTGTATTTTTATATTATCTACTTGTGCTTCTTCATTTACATTTTGTCTCATTATATATCCAGATATATTTAATTTGTTTTCTCCATTACTTTTTACAATTGTATAATAGTCCTCAATTTTATTTTCTGTAACTTGACCTGTTGCTAGGGCATCTTCTGAAAATAGTATTCTATAAGTGTTTATATCTCTTGAAATCCAACTTTGCATACTATATATTTTTTTTGTTGTAAATATTTTATTTACATAGTTTTCTTCAAAGTTTTTTATATTATTAAAAAATACTTCTTCTTTACACTCATCACTTAGCATGTTATATGCTTGTTGTATATAGTTATTGTTGCAATATCTTACAAATAAATCTATTATTTCTTCATTTGTTTGCTGATCTTCATCAGAAACATCATTTCCAGAAATAACTGTTTCTTGAGGTCTATATTGTGTATTTATATTGCTTATTGTGTTTTTATTTTCTTGTGCTTTTTCTTTTTCTTGATTTATATATATATTTGTTATTAACTGTCTAACAGCAAAAAAGAGAATAATAGCGATTATAATTCCTAGTAAAGTATACTTATTGTCAAATAAAATTTTTCTAATACCACTATTTTTTATAATCATCCTATTATCCTCCTGTTTAATTTGTTGTTATCCCATATCTCTAAAATCTACATAGCCTTGGAATACTTGTTCAGCTGTTCTTCTTCTTTCTTGTTCACTTCCACCAGCAGGAAGTGATCTTTGAATTCTTTGTATTTCTACTTCTCTTACTCTATTATCAGTATAAGCTTTTGAATCTAATATATCTCTAGTTTGAACAATATTTTGTACATTTTCTCTTACTAGTTTTGGATCTGCACCTGGTCTTTCGTTATATTTATCTTCTAGTGCCATTGCTTTCCTTATTGTACCTTTGTCTGTTATTCCTGCTCGTCTATATGATAGATATGCTTCTTTAACTTCTTGTTTTGATTTTTTACCTTTAAAATATTTATCATAATAATCTTTAAATTCATCACTCTTTAAAAATTCCTTATCAGCTTTTGCATTTTTTGCATCTATAGCACTTCCATGCACTCCTGCACCATATGCATCTGAAATACTTTTTTCTTTCATTACTTTTCCTGCAGTTCCTTCAAATAAAGCTCCTCCTGCTACTGCTCCTCCAAGTGCTGCTGCTAATGCTTGTTCTCCATCTCCATTTGTTGCTGCAATTACACCAGCTAATCCAGCTACACTTGCTCTTGCTGCTGTCTTTAATGTTCCACGTGCTGCTGAATATGCAAGTGCTGGTGCTGCTTTTTTAATTCCTCTTACAGTTTTATATAAACCAACTCCTGCTTTTCTTCCTAAATTTCCTTTAACTTGTTTTCTATAGTCTTCATCTCCAAAGAATTTGTTTATATTTTCTATTTTTTGTGCTCTATTTTTAGCTTTTTGCTCTCTTGTTTTTTCCTTTTCTTGTCTATCTGCTTCCCATAAATCTCTCCATGTTTCTTGTTGTTCTGGGCCTAGATTTCTTATTGCTGATGCTGTTGCTTCTTCATCTGGACTTCCAGAAGCATCTATATCACTATCTTGTGGTTGAGCATTTGCTGGTGCTCCTCCACCTGTTTCACCCTCTTGTGCTGGCTCACCTGAATTTGATAAATCTGGTTGTCCACCATTTTGATTAACTCCTTCATCCACTGGCATTCCATTATCCACTGGTCTTCCATTATCAGGCTCTTCTGGATTTTGATTTTGATTTGGATTTCTAGTATCTTGACCACTATCTCCACTGTTTTCATTGTCAATAGTTGGTGGTAAAGCATTTCTTCCTGGTGCAAATGAATTGAAATCTTTTGTTGCATTTTTATCTCTACCTTCTCTTGCAAGGTGATCGTTTGTTCTTACCTTTCCAGAATTCGCTCCACCTTTTCCTTTTCCTGCACCTGTTGCTAAATTTGTAAGCGTTTTACTAGCAAGTGCTGTTACACCAGCTGCTCCTGCTAATGTTCCTAATGTTCCTCCACTTGCTTTATTAAATCCGAACATTTGCTTTAATAATTTCTCAGCACCTATAATAAATCCAAGACACGCAATTGCATATAATGGATTTTGCACCGCAATTTTCATTGCTGTACCTAATAATACCAAGTATAAAAATAAATGTAATGGTTGTAATAATGCATTAAACGCAAATTCTTTAATCCACATATCAAAAGCTTGTGCTTTTCCATCTGATGCTTTATCTATTGGGTATGTTAATGCTACTATTGGTGCAATCAATGTTAGAAATCCCATAGTTAATACCCTTTTTAGATATGTCCAAGTAAAACGTACATTATATATAACTAACATTATATATAATGCTAAAAATGCTATTTTATTATTAAGATCCTCTGCCTGTATCATTAATCTAACATATCCCATTAAATTAGTATAAAATGGTGTCGTATCTCGACCATTTCCTACCTCACCAGCAAATCTTACGAGTACAGTTTTCCCTAAATCTGGTGCAAGCATTGAAGTTACAGTTTCAGTAAGTGTTAATGCAAATGACATTATATAATGTAGAACTAAAACTAGACACATGGCAACAAGCCAGTCTACCATCATTTTTTTATATTTTGCTTTATCTGCTGCAATGCTTGTCATTAACATTCTAATTCCTAAATATACAAGTACTGATAATAAACCAACTATTGCAAGACTTCTTATAGCTGTATACCATCCAGCAATAGTATTTTGTATTTGCCATGCAATATTTCTTGTATCAGTTTGAGTTGCACCATCTTCTTTTATGGTTGGTTTAATAAAGTTAATATCTAAAGCTGGAACTCTATTAGAAAATATTTCTTCTGGTGTATATGTTATTACTGGAATATTTACTGCATCCAATCCAAAAAAAGTTCCATCTAAGTCGTCTTCTACAGTAACACTAGCTGTACCTTCAGGAAGGTCCTCATCACTTATGTCCTCGTTATCTACTCTATCTACAATATTGCTGTCCCATTGCTTCATAAATGGTGCTGATTCTCCTAACATAGCATACTCTAAAAGATGCTGAAATGCATCCGCTATTGATGCAATTAATGATATAAATGGACTGGCTAATGTTCCTCCCCAGTCTGCATTTACAGGCTTAGGAATAGAAAAACTAAGTAATATAACCATTATTAATGCAATTAATATCTTTTGTACTACTTTTCTGTTTGTTAGAAATTTCATTGTTACTCCTTCCTATTGAAGTGCTTTATTTTTGTTCATTTTTACTAAATTGTTTAAGTTTGTTTCAACAAACTCAAATTCTTTTGATGTTGGTGTTATTTGTAAAATTGCGGTATCTTGTCCTACTTTTAGTAATCCTTCTCCTTTTAAGCAAGTTACTAAAAATCCTGCTTCTCCTTCTGATAGTTTAAATACTTCTTTTAAATATTGTATTTCAGATTTATCTTGTGCTAAAAATAATTTTGTATCTGATGAGGTTAATACTGCTTGTGCTTCTGGTTTTTCATAAAAGTCTTGGAATCTTTGTGAAATGATTGCAAGTGATACATTTCTTTTTCTTGCACGTCTTGCCATTGTATTTAAGAAGTCTACTGCTTCTGGATATGGTAATAACATCCATGCCTCATCTACTAATACTCTTTTTTTACTTGCTTTTGTTCTATCTTCACTATTTTTCTTAACATATTTCTCCCATATCCATGAAAGTAGTATTTGTTGTGCAAGTGGTCTTGCAAATCTTTCCTCTAATTGAGAAATATCTAAGTTGATAAATGGTGCTCCATCTAATAACTCAAATGTAGATTGTCCATCAAAATATGCCATTTGTCCATCATATTCCCTTATATATTGCTTCATAACTTTTAGTAAATAACTATAATGGAATTTATAATCTGAGTTATCGTTTTCTGCTGCTTTTTTCTGTATTCTTTTATACCAACTACCTATTGTTGGCATGTTCTTCTTTCTTTTTGCTAGCATGTCTCTTGATCTCATATCTGCAGATGATTCATATAAACTTGCTGGATCTTGTGTAATATTTAAGTATGCATATTCTTCTGAAACTGCTTCTGCTATAATTTGTTTTGTAAGTTCATTTACTTCTGCACTTCTTGTACTTCCTCTTGCCATAGTAAGAAGTGCTTGTGTTACGTCTTCTACTTTATTTTCTACATTTAATACTACTCTTTCTTTTCCTGTAATTTCATCTTTTACTATTTCTGGCTCTATATCAAATAAATTTATTATTGTTTTAGAGTTTGGACCTAATACTACATTAATTCCTCCTAGGGATTCTGCAACTATAGAGTATTCACCTTCTGCATCTAGTGCTAAACTTTCTATTCCCATAAGCACTGCTGACCTTGATATTAATGTTTTCATTGTAACAGATTTACCAGCACCAGATTTAGCGAATATAACCATATTGTAGTTTGTTAATGATGGATGGAAATTATCAAATAGTATTGGTACTCCTGTTTGTTTGTTAAATCCTAAAGGTACTCCTGTTGGATGTCCTATTTCAGAAGTAGTAAATGGGAATACTGTCCCCATTGAACGTCTGTCAAAAGTATGAACTTTTTTTAATTTATTATCCATTAATGGTAAATTGCTTTTAAATGCTTCTTCTTGTATTCCCCATGCACTTTTTACTCCAACTAATGATTTTGACATTTCTGTTGAAAGTAAACTTGTAAATTTATCTAAATCTTCTAAGCTATATGTAAATAATGTTGATACTATTGATGCTTCAAATAGTTTATTAAATCCTGCTGCTATTTCATCTCTTAATTGCTCTGCTTCAGATCTTTTTTGTCCTACTGTACTTTGTCTATTTATATTTCCTCTATCTGCTGCTACAATTCTTTCTGTTTCTAATTGGTTTATTATTTTGTTTAACTCATTTTGAGACTTAGCCTCTGGTATAGGCTCTATGTATATCGATGTATTTACATCTCCAAATAAATATAAGTCTCTAAATAGTTCTGGAAATGTTGCCATTCTAGGAAGTGATGATACAAAAAAGCTTCTTGCATACCTTTTTGTATTTGATATTATTTCTAAGTGGTCTATATTGGATGCATCTATTCCGTGAAGGTGCTATTAATTCTTTTATGGTTTTTTGTTTTAAAATACCATATTCTTCTTGTTCACTATTTTGTAGCTTTTGGCTTTCTACCTCTTGTTGTTTTTTTGATTTCTTGCCCCACATCAGCTTTACCTCCTTTTTCTTTGGTTGTTTTATTTGCTTCATCTTGTTCTATACTTTCTATAGCTTCTTGGGCTGTTTCTTTTCCAAGATATGCTGCATTTTGTCTTAATAATATTTCAGCCCTTCTTTTTATAATTTCATCGAATTCTGCTTCTTTTCTAGCAATTTCTTGTTGCTTTTTGCTTCTAACTGCTATTACTTTTTCATTTACTAATTCTAATGCTTTTTTCTCTATTTCTTCATCTAGTATTTTCATTCTTTTATCTAACACATCTGGTGCAGTTGTATATAGTTCATCATATCCTGAACGTAATGCTCTTTCTAAACTGAATACTTCTGCTTCATCACGGTTATATGCCATATATAATAAATCTACTACTTCATTTGATGTCATTATTTTTCCACTTACTTCACACCCTGAAAGTGTTCTTATAATGGATTGTGCTTTTGTGTATAGTTCTGAAAATGCTAAATTTTTTATTTCTTCTTTATCAAATGAGTTGGCTCCTAATTCTTCTACATAGTATGGTATAATAATATAATATTTTTTGTTTAATACATTTTTATTTAAACTCATTCTTTCTGTATTTGCTATAATATCTTTTCCATATTCATAAAGGTTAGTTTGTTTTGTTACTTCGTAGAATTCTCTATCTAGTTCTTCTTTTGAATATTCTCCTGATTGTAATTTTCTTAAATATGTATTTTTCTTTTTGTCTAATTCTATTTCTATTTCTGATAATTTTTTCTTATAGTTTTCTATACTATCGTTTAAGTTTACTGTTCTTGTTTGCACATATATTTGTATTGGATGTCTTAATGTATTTAAAAACTGTAAAAATCCTTCTTCTACAGATATTTTTTCAGCTTCTGACATAAGATCATAATTTATACCTTGACATTCTACAACCATAAGATATCTATTTCCATTTTTTTGTACTATCATATTATCTTCTACTTTATCAAATTCCATAAATTTGAAAATAGATTCTTTTGTATATTCTTTAGCTATTTTCTTTGCATCACTAGTTGGTTGTTTTTTTGGTGTTGTAAAATTACTTTTATCATTACTTTCTGTTTTTTTGCCTTTGAATTTTAATAATACTAATACTATTGAAAGTACTATTAATACTGATACCATTATTACTAATAAAATCATTAACAGATTAGTTATTTGATCTGTATTATTCATCTTTTGTTACCTCCTTGTTATCATATACATATATTTTATTGTTTTTCTTTTTAAATTTAAACGCTCTTAAGATTACATCATCTATAGCCTCTCCTCCAACTTTTTTTGTGAAGGCAAATGAGCCTATATCTGGCACTTTAAATGTTCCAATAGAAAAACCTATTAATGCAAATATTGCAATTATTATCATTCCTACTAATCCCATTCCAAAGGCAGAAAGTAGAAAATAGAATATTGATCCTATTACTCCTCCTACTACTGTGTATATTAATGATTTACCTGTAAAAATAAATAGTATTCTTCCTTCGTCTTTAACATTTCTGGGTATATAATATGGTCCCATAGTTTCCTCCTTAGAATATAAATATAACTAATATAATTATATCAAAAAAA
>CALXRX010000049.1 GCA_944390975.1 uncultured Clostridia bacterium
CATAGAAAAAATCCCTCCTTAATATTTTATATTTTATCACGGAAGAATTTATTTACACAACTTTTTCTATACTCTCGAAGAGAATATTATTACCTATCTAATTCATATTCGTTTTCAAGATAATTTTCATGTTTAACTTGTTTTTCAGCATCAAGAAAAGTATGATTGTCCTTTTCAAAATTTCTAACTACTTCATCTTCAGAAGGTAAATCAAATTTTTTACATATCCATTTTATAAATTTTTCAATGGTAGTTTTGAATTTGTCTATAACCTTGTGAAGATGTTTATTTTCTTTTTCTAGCTTATGAATTTTGTGTTTATACTCATATTCCAAATCAAAGGACTTATCTTTAAATTCCTTTTCTAATTCATTTTTTCTGTTATTATAGTCAAAATCAAGATTGTTACTTTTTCGTTTATATTCTTTTTCTAAAGATTGAACTTTGAGATTTAAAGCTTTATTGTCAGCAAGTATGGAATCTCTTTCTTTTTGATATTTTTCAATTTCATCACTAACTTTTGATTGCTTTGACAATTCTTTATGCAATGACATATTATCTGCATATAATTCTTTTATTATTTTATCTTTAGGTTTTATAATTTGTTCTAAAATTATTTCATCTCTTTTCTTAGATAATCTATTTATTTTAATGTCAGTAATATTGGGTGTATCTGGCAAATCTAATTTTATATCATTTAATACTTTTTTAGTATTTTCATAATTTGTAATCTTCTTGTATTCTTCAATAGTGTAATGCTTTCTGCCAGTATCTTCAACAAACATTCCTCTTTCTAAATCAAAACCTTTTGATTTAACATGATTAAAATAGGCATCTTGTAGTTTTCTGTAACTATCACGACCTTTCCAAAAATCTCTAGCACAGATTTTATCAATTTCTTTTCCTTCTTTGTCTTTGGTATGAACAACAGGAATAAACATTAAGTGCATATGTGGTGCTCCTTCATCTAAATGTACTACTGCAGCTATAATATTTTGTTCTCCTAGATTTTTATAACTACAAATAAATTTATAACATTCATCAAAATACCTTTTTGTTTCTTGTTCTCCAATTCTATCAAAAAATGCTTGGTCAGAAGTAAATATCATTTGACACATTACAATACTATTATTTCGTAAATGTGCTTGTATTTTACTTTCTTTTAAATATTTATCAAATTCTTTTGTATATGTTAAAGTGTTCTTTTTTAAGTAATAATTCAAATGTGTTCTAGTAGGATCAATATCCTTATTAGAATGATTTTTTGCTTTTCTATCATTATGGGTGCATTTCCCATTTATTTCATCTCTTGTTAATTTTTCATTTCTTACGATAGCATAACTCATATTCTTCGTAGCTCCTTTCTCAAAAATAAGCTTGCTTGTCTAACACACTAGACAAACAAGTTTGTCGTGTGGCAGGGAAAATTAAATTTTTCCCCACACCCCTTTGCCTAAAAAATGCTGTTCTCATTTTTTAGGTTTTAACTAAATCTGCATTTTGCAATTTAGTTAAAAGAGAGCCAAGAAAATTTTTTCAGACTTTCTTAACTCTATGAAACCTTGCTCGGTTTCAATCTTCCACGCTCTATGGCAAAAATACAAAGCAGAAACCAGAGGGAAAGAGCAAAGTGAATTAGGTGTAATAATCCCTTATACTAAATAAAGAATTATTACACCTATATAGTAGAAACCGTCGGTCAGTCGCTCGTTTCATAGGTAGTCTAGTAAGTAGCCATTGGCTACTGCAATTGCTGATATATTTACATATCTTTGTTCATACTTGCCCAAACTTTTTACAATTACAAATCCATTTTCAAGTTTTGCCTCCCATACTCTTTTATTATTGTGAGTCTATCGTTGTAAAATCTCACTTACGCACTTTGTACCAATAGACCGTTAATACAAATACGGATAAACTTTATAGCGTCGGCTCATCACACCTATCACTTTTATAGAGTTTGAGGCATTATCTCTTTTAAAATAAAAAAATACCTATAGCTTTTAAAAACTATAAGTAGTTAATTATTTTTTATATTCAATTAAGCCTCAAAATAAATTTTAAGGCAGTTTTATTTAAAATTAGAGTAATTATAAATTATAGTGAAAACTTACTAAAATTCTTTAATTTTATATATTAGTCATAAGAAAATGTTAATCTGGCGAAAGTTAGTCAGTCGAAAATACATAGAATTTTATAAAAATCAATCAAAAAAAATGTCAAAAAATAAAAGTTTTTTTGATATATCAAAAAAACTTTACAAATAATAAAACTTATGCTAAAATAATAATAGGTGATAAAAATGATAAAAAGAGAAATTTATTTAAATAAGATAAGAGAATTTTACGATGAAACTAGTTTAATAAAAATAATATATGGTTTAAGAAGAAGCGGTAAATCTGTAATATTAACACAAATTATAGATGAAATAAAACAAAGAAAAATTAAAGATGACCATATAATATATATAAATTTTGAATCTTTAGATTTTAGTGAAATAACCACAGCTAAAGATTTAGATAAATATATAAAAAGTAAAATAAAAGATGAAAATATATACTATATATTTTTAGATGAAATTCAAAAAATAGAGCAGTTTGAAAAAGCTATTAATTCATTGAGAATTACAAATAAATTTAGTATATTTGTAACAGGCTCAAATAGTAGAATGACCTTTGCAGAACTTTCTACAGATTTATCTGGAAGGTATGTAAGTTTTAAAATAAATCCATTAACATTTAAAGAAATAGTAGAACTTACAAATACAAAAAAAGAAGATTATGAAAAATTATTGTTTGATATATTTGAATGGGGGAGTTTGCCACAAAGATTTTCATTTAAAGATGAAAATAGTAAATTTACTTATATATCAGATGTGTATGATTCAATAATTTTAAGAGATATTGTAGAAAGACTAAAAATAAAGGATATAACGTCATTTAATAAAATATTACAGTATTTATTAGAAATAGAAGGAAGAGAATTTTCAGCAACAAATGTAATCGAATATTTAAAAAAAGAAAATTCAGAAATATCAACACAAACTTTATACTCATATATAGAAGCATTATGCTCTGCATTTATTATAAATAAAGTAAATAGATATGATGTTCATGGAAAATCAGTCTTAAAGTCGTTAAATAAATATTATGCTTCAGATTTGGGAATAAAGAAAATAAAGACAAATGCAAAAGATGTAAATTATAGTAATTGCCTTGAAAATATTGTTTACAATGAACTGATATCAAGAGGATATGAAGTATATATTGGAAAAACGAAAAAAGGTGAAGTTGATTTCGTAGTATCTAAGCAAAAAGAAATAAAATATATACAAGTTACTTATTTATTATCAAGTGAAGATACGATAGAGCGAGAATTTGGTGCATATAAGTCAATAGATGATAACTATCAAAAATATGTAATTAGTATGGATAAATTAGATTTTTCAAAAGATGGAATAAAACATATTAATATAATAGATTTCTTGATAGGAAATGAATTTTAGATTTTGTAAAGATAACTAGAGATTAGTGAACAACTAATTTCTAGTTATTTTTTTGTGCATTTTACCTAAAAATTATACCTTTTCAGTTTAAAGATGGTATATACACTATGAAAAAAGTTTAAGAAATTTTATAAAATTTACCCATTTTTTATAAAACGATGGCATATACCTAGTAGAGAATTTTTAAATTTTTTTTTCAAAAAAGGTTACATTTTGAGTATCAATTTGAAGCTTATTAAGTAAGAGGGACAAATTAGTAATAAAAATTTTTTAAAATTAATAAACTTAAGAAAAAGGAATTTGAGAGGTATAAGAGTTTGAAGGAAGAAAACAAGATAATCAAATATTTATTAAATACAAAGAATCCTTATCAGATAAGAATAGGAGATACTATTATAGAAATAGAATACTGTGAAAATGATAAAACATTTAAAGATTGTATATTAAATATTTTAAAACAAAAATACAAAAAGGGATGACTTTTACTTTTGAGCACGTTACAATAAAACAAATAAAAAAGAAAGGGGGAGATAATTTTAATGGCAGGAAGAAAATCAAAATATTCTTCTATTGAAAACAATATTATAAAAAATAAAATATGGTCAGTTGCACTATATATTAGGCTTTCGCAAGAAGATGAAGATAATCGGAAAAGAAAAACAAGAAAGTAATAGTGTAACGAGTCAGAAAACTATCTTAAATGAATTCGTAGAAGAACATGATGATTTAATAGTTTATGATACTTATATAGATGATGGATTTACAGGAACAGACTTTAATAGACCATCTTTTCAGAGATTACTAGAAGATATGAAAAATGGAGATATTAATTGTGTTATTGTAAAAGATTTATCAAGACTTGGAAGAAACTATATAGAAGTTCGGAAACTATATAGAGCAAGTCTTTCCATTATTTAATATAAGGTTTATTGCCATTAATGATTTTGTAGATAGTTTTAAAAATCCATCAAGTACAAATACAATATTGGTACCATTTAAAAACCTAATAAATGATGAGTATTGCAGGGATACATCGATAAAAATAAGAACATCATTAAACGGAAAAAAGAAAAAAGGAGAATTTATTGGAGCATTTCCATCTTATGGTTACATCAAAAATCCAAAAGATAAACATAAGTTAATAGTAGATAGAAGTGTTGAAGATGTTATAAGAAATATATTTAATTGGAATGTAAATGAGGGATTAGGGAAAATAGCAATTTGTCATAGATTAAATGATTTAGGTGTTTTAAATCCAACGGGACACAAGAAAGTAGAACTAGGACAGAATTACAATAATTATGGAATACAGGACAATACATATACTTGGACACCCTCTACAGTACGAAATATTTTGAGTAATGAAGTATACATAGGCAATACTGTTCAAGGAAAAAGAAAAACAAAAAGTTATAAAGTACATAAAGTAGAACAAGTACCAAAAGAAGAATGGGTTAGAGTTGAAAATACTCATGAAGCAATTATAGATAAAGAAACTTTTGAAAAAGCACAAGAATTAAGTAAAAGAGATACAAAAGTATCTCAGAAAACAAAAGAATTATCAGTATGGGCAGGATTTTTAAAGTGTAGCGATTGCAAAAGAGCAATGAATAAAAAGAGTAGTACAAATAAAAGCGGAAATAAGTATGAGTATTATATTTGTAGCACATATAGGAAAAAATCAAATAACTTATGCACAAAACATTCTATTAAAATGGAAAACTTGGAAAAGGCAGTTTTAAAAGCTATTAATTTTCATATTGATTTACTAATTGATACAGAAGAAATTGTAAATCAAATTAATGAAAGTACATATCAAAACTTAAAGAATGAAAATATTGAAAACATGATTATTAGTAAGCAAAATGAAATTTCTAAAATATCAAATTTTAAAAGAACATTATATGAAGATTGGAAAAATGAAGATATAACAAGAGAAGAATATTTAGAATATAAGAAAAAATATGAAATGGATATAGAAAGATTAAATCAAAATATAGAAAGACTGAAAAATGAAAAAGAAAAATATGAATCTCAAAACCTAAATAACAATGAATGGATAGAAAAATTTAAAGAGAAAGAAGGTATTACAGAACTTTCAAGAGATATCATGATGGAACTAATAGATTGTATTTATGTAAAAGAAAATGGAGATATAAAAATAAAATTTAAATTTGAAGATGAATTTAAAAGAATATTGGAATATATAAAAAATAATAAATTATGTATAAATAAGGGAAAAGTTGGTTAAATATTTACAATTTTATGTAAAATGTGGTATAATTGAATTAGATTTATTCTAATTTATACTATAAAAACCTAAGGAGGATTATTATGCAACATCCGTTTTTACTTTTCTGTGTTATTTGTATATTTTGTGGATTTATCACTGGTGTAGTAAATCAGATGATAAATGATAAAAATGCAATAATACGGTTCTTAGGATACTTCGTAGCTATTGTAGTAGCTATTGTAGTGTTATGGCTAGTTTTATATTGCTATTTTGATATAAACTTGCTGAGTATTGCCCCTTTATAGGGGCTTTTATTATTAAATAAAAGTGTTGTTAAAATACACCAAGGAGGTGCTGTGGCAGCACCAGTAGGAGGTCAAATATTATCAGAGGTATTACCATATTTAGAATTAAATCAAGACAATGAAGAAGAAAAAGAAGTAATAGAAGAAGTTGAAGTACCAGAATTACGAGGAACAAATGTAAAAGAAGCAAAACAAATATTAAAAGAAGCAGAACTTGAAATAGAAACAAATATAGAAATAACAAATGAAATGAAAGAAGAAGAACTAATAATACAAGAACAAACACCAAAACCAGGAATTAAAGTAAAAAAGAATTCAAAAATTAGTGTAGAAATATAGAAAAATAAAATAAAATGTTTTGGAAAACCTATACAAATTTTATATTTAGTTATATAATAAAAGCGAAAAATTATAAATTGGAGGTTATCATGAATTTAAAAGAAATTTTAATAGGAATTGAGGGAATAAAAGCAAAAGGAAATATAGATATAGACGTTACAAATGTAGATTCAGATTCAAGAAATATTAAAGAAAATGGGATGTTTATAGCAATAGAAGGATTTGAAGTAAACGGGGTAGAATATATACAAAATGCGATAGATAATGGTGCAAAAGCTATAATGGTGCAAAATACAGTAGATTTAAAAACTCTTAATATACCAGAAAACATAACTTTATTAGTAGTGCCAGATACAAGAATTGCACTTGCAGTTTGTGCTTGTAATTTTTATGATAATCCATCAAGAAAATTTAAATTAGTGGGAGTTACAGGAACAAAAGGAAAAACAACTACAACATTTATGATAAAAAAGATTTTAGAAAAGCAAGGAAAAAAAGTTGGACTAATTGGAACAATTGCAATATATATTGGAGATAAAAAAATAGAAGATAGTTCAAGAACAACACCAGAGAGCATTAAACTACAAAAAATATTTGCTAAAATGGTAGAAGAAAAAGTTGATGTTGTAGTAATGGAAGTTTCATCTCAAAGCTTAAAATTAAACAGAGTATTAGGTTGTGATTTTGATATAGGAGTATTTACAAACTTTGCACAAGAACATATAAGTAAAAATGAACACCCTGATATGGAAGACTACTTTAAATCAAAACTAAAATTATTCCAAATGTGTAAAACAGGATTTACAAATGCAGACGATATATATGGTGCAAAAATACCAAAATTAGTAGAAAATTGTGAAATGACCACATACGGTATAGATAACTTCTGTCATATACTTGCAAAAGATATTACAATTACAAATTCATATGTAGATTTCAAAGTGAAAATAGACGGAAGAAATGAAAGAGTAAAAACATGTATTCCAGGTAGATTTAGTGTATATAACTCACTTGCAGCAATTTGTGTAGCAACAAAATTAGGAGCAAATGCTGAACAAATAAAAGAAGCATTAATAGAAGTAAGAGTTCCAGGAAGAAGTGA
>CALXRX010000050.1 GCA_944390975.1 uncultured Clostridia bacterium
AAATATGACGAAAAAATTAATTAAAGAATTAAAAAAAGCAAATGAAGATGGTATTACGTTAATAGCATTGGTAATCACAATCATCATCTTACTAATACTTGCAGGGGTAACAATAAACTTAACTATAGGAGAAAATGGAATATTTAGAACAGCAGAGATGGCTGGAAAAAACTACATGGATGCACAAGATAAAGAGATTACAGACTTAGCAAACTTTGAAAATACAATAAATAATATAATTGGAGGAGCAGAAGCAAATACTGAAATAGAAACAGAAGAAACATTAATAGATAAAGTTGAGTCAAAGGTAGGATATTATGCTGATTTAGATGCAGATGGTGATCCAGAAGGAATTATATATGCAGATTTAGTTGTTTCAAAAAGTGGACAATGGGGCGATAGCAATGGGATATATTCATATGAAGCAATTAATAATGTAAAAGATTATTATATAAGCAAGAAGAATCATCAGGGGCCATTTGGGACAAAAGATGTATTGACAGCGAAAGATGAAATAGGAGAAGATAGATTTTATGTAATGGCATTAGAAAATTTTAATACAGGAACATATTATTACTGGTATTATGCAGCACATGGAAATATGAACGATTATGCAACAGCAACATCATTAGAATTTGGAAAAGGAAAAGAAAACACAGTAGCCATGATTGCAAAATGGAATGCTAGTGGATATGGAGAGCAAAATTATAACGAAACTTATTTAGACATGTGGGGAGCAATAAAAGGTGAAGTGGATAAAGGTTGGTTTGTTCCATCAAAAGGTGAATGGGCAGCATTTGGAGACAATTTAGGAATTAGGCCAAACAATTATACTGAGTATAGTCTTTCATCATGGTATTGGTCATCTTCACAGTACAACATAAACAATGCATGGAGTGTGGCATTTGTTGGTGGCAATGCAAGTAATGCAAACGTAAATGATAACGGACATGTACGATTAAGTACAACTTTCTAATTTTATAAAAATAAGAAATTATATAATACTTTTAAAAAAGTAAAATAGTCTGAACTTTAATAAAAGAAAAAAATTTATGTATTAAAATTATTTCCAAAACCTTTAAAACATGATATAATAATTAATCATATTTTAAAGGAGATTAATAATGCTTATAAACCAAACAGTAACGAAAGAATTATATGATGAGGCTGGACTAGCTAGATTAAGTAGGGCAAGAGCATATGTAATGCAAAAAAGAGTAGAAATACAAACAATACATTATGAAGATTTAAACAACCTTAGTGTAACAAGTCTAGTTGATGGAAATTATGATAATTATAAAGTACATGTAGAAATAAAAAATGGAGAATTAGACACACTTACTTGTGAGTGCGAAGATTATCATACACATTATGGGGCTTGCAAACACATTGTGGCAACAATACTTGAAATAGATGGGAATCCTAAATATAATGGTGAAAAAAGCAAAATAAAAGCAAAAGAAAAATATACGGATTTTATAGATTTAATAAATACATTTTATGATGAAGAAATGAAACTAATAGAAAATCCATTAGAAGAAAAAAATATAGTTTTAGATACAAATGTTAGGTTAGTGCCTAAAATTATATTTGATAAATACTCAGAAGAAATGAAAATAGAATTTAAAATAGGTACTAAAAAACAATTATATAAATTAAGAGATTTAGTAGAATTTTATGATAACATGCTAAACAAAGCCATATTCAAATATGGAGCAAAACTAAAAATAGTACATGAACAAGAAACATTTTTAGAAGAAGATAGACCATTATTAAACTTTATACTAAAACATGCAGAAACAATAAAATATGTTAATAACAATTCAAATAGTATTTATAGATATTATGGAAAAGTTATGAATACAGGAAGTATTGTTTTAAGCAACACAGCGTTAGATGAAGTTTTTGAAATATTAAAAAACAAAACAGTTACAATTGAAAAAGACTATATATCAAGCCAAGTAGAATTAATAGATGATGTACCAAGCATAAATTTTGAATTAGAAAAAGTAAATAATAATGAATTTAAATTAATATGTAATATAGACACATACAACACATATGAAATAATACAAGGAAAAAAATATACATACTTCTTTATGGACGATAAATTATATAGATGTTCTAAAGAATATAATAATTCCACATTAAAGTTATTAGATGTATTTAAGAGAAATTTTACAAAAGAAATTAAATTTAATAAAGAACAAATGCCTAATTTCTTTTCAATAGTAGTTCCTAAAGTGAAAAAAAATATATTATTAGATACTCTAGAAGCAGAAGAAATAGACAAATATATGCCTCAAAGGTTAGGAGTAAAAGTTTTTTTAGAATTTAATGAAAAAAATTATATTGTAGCAAAAGTAATATTCTGTTATGGAGAAAAAGAATTTAACCCTTTAAAAGAAAATCCTAACATACCAAGAAGTGTAATGGAAGAAGCAGAAAGTCTTAATGTTTTTAGAAAAACAGGGTTTATGTTAGATAAAAGAAATACAAATTTTGTTTTAGCAGATGATGACAAAATATATGATTTTTTATCAAATAACATTAACGAATACATGCAAAAGTTTGAGGTATTAGCTACAGACGACTTTAACCAAAAACAAATAAAAAGACCTAAAATTTCAACATTAGGTGTAAAAATAGAAAATAATTTATTAAATATAAATATAGATAATTTTAATTTTGATAAAAAAGAGTTAAATGATATTTTATCAAAATACAAATTAAAGAAAAAGTATCATAGACTAAAAAATGGAGAATTTATATCTTTAGAAGAAAACAAAGATATAGAATTTTTAGAAGACTTATTAGATGGAACACAAATAAGTTATAAAGAACTTGAAAATGGAAATGTAAAATTACCAATGTATAGGTCACTTTATTTAGACAGACTTATAAAACAGTTTGAAAATAAAGAAATACAAAAAGATACAAAATATAGAGAAATTATAAACAATATAGAAGATAAAACAGATACACAAAATTTAGTGATACCAAAAAGTTTAAATAAAACTTTAAGACAATACCAAAAAATAGGATATAAATGGCTAAAAACATTAGATGTTTACCAATTTGGAGGAATACTTGCAGATGATATGGGACTTGGAAAAACTATACAAATTATATCAATAATATTATCATATAAAGAAAATTGTAAAGAAAATAAAAAACCAATAATGGTAGTATGTCCAAGTTCACTTAGCTTAAATTGGAAAACAGAAATAGAAAAATTTGCAAGCAATCTAGATGCAATAGTTATAAGTGGAAATGCAAACATGAGAAAACAACAAATAAAAAGTATACCACAACATGATGTAGTAATAACGTCATATGACTTATTAAAAAGAGATATAGATATATATAATGAATTCAATTATGAATTTAGATATGTAATAGCAGATGAAGCACAGTATATGAAAAATAGTAATACACAAAATGCAAAATCTATAAAACAAATAAACGCAGTAACCAAATTTGCTTTAACAGGTACACCAATAGAAAATTCTTTATCTGAATTATGGTCTATTTTTGACTTTTTAATGCCAGGTTATCTATTTTCATATAAGAAATTCAAAGAAAATTTTGAAATACCAATTATAAAACAAGAAGATAGTAATACAATGCAAAAACTAAGAATGTTAATAGAGCCATTTGTATTAAGAAGAACAAAAAAACAAGTATTAACAGAACTTCCAGATAAAACAGTTACAGTTTTAAATAATGAAATGAATGATGAACAACAAAAAATTTACTTATCATATTTAGCAGAAGCAAAATCAGAGTTAAGTGAACAAATAAAAGAAAATGGATTTGAAAAAAGCCATATACAAATATTATCAGCTCTAACAAGATTAAGACAAATATGTTGCCATCCAAGCCTATTTTTAGATAATTATGATGGGGAATCAAGTAAACTTAATCAATGTATAGAAATTATTAAAGATGGAATATCTAGTGGGCATAAAATATTATTATTCTCTACATATACATCTATGTTTGAAATAATTGAAAAGGAACTAAAAAAAGAGAAAATAGAATATTTTAAACTAACAGGACAAACAAAAGTAGATAAGAGAATAGAATTAGTAGATGAATTTAATAAAAATCCAGATATAAAAATATTTTTAATATCATTAAAAGCAGGAGGAACAGGATTAAATTTAACAGGAGCAGATATGGTAATACACTATGATCCATGGTGGAACTTAGCAGCAGAAAACCAAGCAACAGATAGAGCATATAGAATTGGACAAAAAAATAGTGTACAAGTATTTAAATTAATAACAAAAAATTCAATAGAAGAAAAAATTTATGAATTACAAGAAAGAAAAGCAAAATTAATAGATAATGTTTTAGATACTAAAACATCATTTATTAGTAAACTTTCTAAAGAAGAAATTATGAAATTGTTTGAATAAAAATGTGGACTTTAGAGGGCTTTATTAAATAAAAATAAAGTTTTCGTGTCCATTTTATTATTTATAAAAAATGTAAGAAGAGGTAAAATATGAACGATTATATAACCGTAATAGGCGGAGGACTTGCAGGATGTGAAGCAGCATATCAAATTGCAAAAAAAGGAATAAAAGTAAAACTATATGAAATGAAACCAATAAAATTTTCCCCAGCACATTCAAATGGAAATTTAGCAGAAATAGTATGTAGCAATTCATTTAAATCCAATTTACATACAAATGCGTGTGGATTATTAAAAGAAGAATTAAGAATATTAGAGTCTTTACTTATAAAATGTGCAGATAAAACCTGTGTTCCAGCAGGACAAGCATTAGCTGTAGATAGGGAAGAATTTTCAAAATTAATAACAAAAGAAATAAAAGAAAACAAAAACATAGAAGTAATAAATGAAGAAGTAGGAATAAAAAGTAAAAATACAATAGAAGAAATGTCAAAAGAAGGAATAGTAATTATTGCAACAGGCCCATTAACAAGCCAAAGTTTAGCCGAACAAATAATTAAAATTACAGGGCAAGACAGGCTATATTTTTATGATGCTGCGGCACCAATAGTAACAAAAGAAAGTATAGATATGAATATTGCTTTTTGGGGAGATAGGTATAAACAAGAAAGGCAAAAAGAAGAAAGTATAGAAGAATGGAAAAATAGAATAAAAAACGAAGAAGAACAAAACTATATTAACCTTCCTATGAATAAGGAAGAATATGAAAAATTTTGTGAAGAATTAGTAAATGCAGAGATAGTAACACTACACGAATTTGAAAAGAGGGAAATATTTGAAGGTTGTATGCCAATAGAAATAATGGCAAAAAGAGGAATAGATACACTAAGATTTGGACCATTAAAACCTGTAGGGTTCACAGATCCAAGAACAGGTAAGCATCCATATGCACTTGTTCAATTAAGGCAAGATGATACAAATGCCACAATTTTTAATTTGGTAGGATTTCAAACAAACTTAAAATTTGGAGAACAAAAGAGAGTATTCAGCATGATACCAGGATTACAAAATGCAGAATTTGTAAAATATGGAGTAATGCATAGAAATACTTATATAAACTCTACAGAATTATTAGATGAAACATATAATTTAAAAACTAATAATAACATATATTTTGCTGGTCAAATAACAGGAGTAGAAGGATATGTAGAATCTATATCATCTCGGTTTAGTAGCGGCATTAAATGCAATAAAAGATTTTGAAAATAGAAATGAACAACATTCAAAACATAAAATTGTTTATTCAGACTATACAATAATAGGAAGTCTTGCTAAATATATTTCAACACCGAATTCAAAATTTCAACCAATGAATGCAAATTTTGGAATTTTGCCTAAATTAGATGAAAAAATAAAAGACAAAAAAGAAAGATATAAAAAGCTTGCGGATAGAGCAATTGAAGCAATGAATAATTAGAAAAGCATTTTAACTACTAAATATTACAAATATTACCAAAATATTTCATAAATATTAATTTTTAGAAAAAAACAACTAATTTACATAAAATACTTGCCAATAGTCAACTAGTATGATAAAATGTACATAAGTACGTTTTAGTTTATATTAAGTAAATTTGAAAGGAGAAAATAAGATGGCAGGTAAAACTAGATATGAGAAATTGAATGAAACACTTGAAGAAATACTAAAACAACCAAATATAGAGGACGGAATTAAAAATATAGAAAAAGAACTTGTTGAATTGCAAAATACTAGTAGTAAAGATGAAAAAGATGATGGCGAAAAAGAAAAACAAGAAATTGTGGCAAAAGGTGCAACTAAAAAGGAATATAGGAAAAATTTTGTAAAAGCGAAGGAAGAACTAGAGAAAGAACAAAAGAAAATAGAAAAACAGAAACTAAAAGGTACAAAACAAAAAGAAGAAAGAAGAAGAGTATTAGAAAAGAAACTAAAACTTTATAAAGGATTCAAAGAAAATAAAGACCAAATATTAAATATTAGAGAATATCAAGAACTATTAGAAGCTAGATTAGATAAATTAAAAGGTGAAAAGAAAAAAGCATTAGAAGATAATAAAGTACAAAATGCCTATGAAAGAAAATCAAAACAAATTGAAAAGGAATTACAAGATATATTAAAAAGAAAATCTGAAATAGAGGCTAAACTAAAAGATTCATCTATAACTAGCGATGAAAAGCAAAAATTAGAAAAAGAAAAAAATAAATTAGACAAAAAACTTACTGAAAACCAAAATAACTATTTAGAACATTCAAAACAAAAACCAGAGCAAAGTAAATCTTTTAATTTTAAAAGAATGGATGAGGAAATTTTAGATGCAAAAATAATGATTAGTAAGTGTAATATAATATGGGGAAATTTATTACAAGGAAAAGAATGGAATGAAATAGAGGCTGTATTAAAAAAAGCAACATTTAAAGACAAAGACGGCAAACTAAAAGCTATTACTAGAATAACAAAGGAAGAGAAAGTAGAAGATAAAAAACTAGACAAGGAAGAAAAATCAGTAAAAGAAAAAGAAGAAAGCAAAGAACAAAAAGGTAAACAAGAAAAATCTAGTGAATTAGATAAAATTGAAAAAGAAATGGGTAAAGAAGTAAAGGATATTTTAGATTCAGAAAAAGAAGGAGAAAAAGAGCAAGAAGAAAAAGAAGAAAATTTACCTGTAGAAGTAAAAACATTTGCACAAAGACATCCAAGACTTGCAAAAATACCATTTTTAGCAGGATTTATGGATAGACGTGATGAAAAAAAGAGAAATAAATTAGAAAATAAAACAGAAAAAGAAGAGCAAGTAGATAAAGAAAATAAAGAAATAGAAGAGAAAAAAGATACACAAACTAAACAAGAAAGAACAACCAGTGGACTAGATGAGAAATCTTTATCATATTTAGACAAACAAATGAAAACAAGAGAAAACGAAATGCTAAAATCAATTACAGAAAAAGGATTCAAAGAATCTATTAAATATGATGTATCAGAAAGATTAGCAAAACAAAAATTAGAAGCAGCAAATAA
>CALXRX010000051.1 GCA_944390975.1 uncultured Clostridia bacterium
TAATAAGTCTCTAACTTCCATTTCAACTAATTCTAATAATTCTGGATCATCAACCATATCGCATTTATTTAAGTAAACAACGATATATTTAACTCCAACTTGTCTTGCAAGTAAGATGTGCTCTCTTGTTTGAGGCATTGGTCCATCTGCTGCTGATACTACTAGGATTGCACCATCCATTTGTGCAGCACCTGTAATCATGTTTTTAACATAGTCAGCATGTCCTGGACAGTCTACGTGTGCATAGTGTCTGTTTTCTGTTTCATATTCAACGTGTGCTGTGTTAATTGTGATTCCTCTTGCTTTTTCTTCTGGAGCACCGTCAATTTGATCATAAGCTGTAAATTGAGCTTTTCCTAATAATCCTAAATATTTTGTAATAGCTGCTGTTGTTGTTGTTTTTCCGTGGTCAACGTGACCGATTGTACCAATGTTAACGTGTGGTTTGTTTCTTTCAAATTTAGCTTTTGCCATTTTTGAATTCCTCCTTATTTTTATTTATTTTTTTAAATTTAATAACTAAATATTAATATCACCTGTATTTTACACTATTTTTTTTGTTTTTGCAATAGATTAATTAATATTTATATTTTTTTATAATTGTCTTTTATTCTTCTTTTTTAGCACGTGATGCTACAATTGCATCTAGTACTGATTTTGGAACTTCTTCATAGTGAGATGGCTCCATAGCATAAGTTCCTCTACCTTGTGTTTTTGAACGTAGGTCTGTTGCATAACCAAACATTTCTGATAATGGAATAAATCCTCTTATTATTTGGTTACCACTTCTAGCTTCCATACCTTCCATTCTTCCACGTCTTGAATTTATGTCTCCAATAACATCTCCCATGTATTCTTCTGGAACTGTTACTTCAACTTTCATAATAGGCTCTAATATTACAGATTTAGCTTTTTTACATCCTTCTTTAAATGCCATAGATCCTGCAATTTTGAAGGCCATTTCTGATGAGTCTACATCATGGTAAGATCCATCTACTAATGTAGCTTTAAAGTCAATAACTGGATATCCTGCAAGTACACCACTTTCAGCTGCTTCACGAATTCCTTCTTCTACTGGTTTAATGTATTCTTTTGGAACTACACCACCAACAATTTTGCTTTCGAATTGTATTCCTGATCCTGCTTCTAATGGCTCCATTTCTAACCAAACATGACCATATTGTCCTCTACCACCTGATTGACGAATGAATTTTCCTTCTACTCTTACTTTTTCTCTTATTGTTTCTTTGTAAGCAACTTGTGGTTTACCAACATTTGCTTCTACTTTAAATTCTCTTTTTAATCTATCTACAATGATGTCTAAGTGTAATTCACCCATTCCTGCAATGATTGTTTGACCTGTTTCATGATTTGTATAAGTTTTAAATGTAGGATCTTCTTCTGCAAGTTTTGCAAGAGCGATTCCCATTTTTTCACTTGCTACTTTATCTTTAGGCTCAATTGCTATATCAATAACTGGCTCTGGGAATTCCATAGATTCTAGAATAACTGGATGTGCAGGATCACATAATGTATCTCCTGTCGTTGTATCTTTTAAACCTACGGCTGCTGCAATATCACCTGAAAATACTTCTTCAATATCTTCTCTGTGGTTTGCATGCATTTGTAATATTCTTCCTATTCTTTCTTTTTTGTCCTTTGTAGAGTTTAATACTGTAGATCCAGCTTGTAAAGTTCCTGAATAAACTCTAAAGAAACATAGTTTTCCAACAAATGGATCTGTTGCAATTTTAAATGCAAGTGCTGCAAATGGCTCATTATCACCTGTTTTTGCTTCTATTTCATTTCCATCTAAATCTACACCTTTTATATGTGGTATATCTAATGGAGATGGCATATAATCTACAATTGCATTTAGTAATTCTTGAACACCTTTGTTTTTATATGAAGAACCACAACATACTGGAACTATATTATTTGCAATTGTTCCTTTACGTAGTCCTTTCTTTATTTCTTCTTCTGATAATTCTCCTTCATCAAGATATTTCATCATTAAATCATCATCTTGTTCAGCAGCTGCTTCAATCATTTGCTCTCTATATTTTTTAGCTTCTTCTAACATATCTGCTGGTACATCTTGTTCTTCTATTTCTTTTCCTAAATCATCTTTGTGTATAAATGCTTTCATTTTTATTAAGTCTACAATACCTTTGAATGTATCTTCTGCTCCAATTGGTAATTGAACAGGAATTGCATTAGCATTTAGTCTTTCTTTCATCTGTTCAACACATCCTAAGAAATTTGCACCTGTAATATCCATTTTATTTACATATGCCATTCTTGGAACATGGTATTTATCAGCTTGTCTCCATACTGTTTCTGATTGTGGTTGTACTCCACCTTTAGCACAAAATACTGTAACAGAGCCATCTAATACTCTTAGTGATCTTTGTACTTCAACTGTAAAGTCAACGTGACCAGGTGTATCTATTATATTAATTCTATGGTTTAACCAATGAGTTGTTGTTGCAGCTGAAGTTATTGTTATACCTCTTTCTTGCTCTTGAGCCATCCAGTCCATTGTTGCTGCACCTTCATGTGTTTCACCAATTTTATGAACTCTACCTGTATAGAAAAGTATTCTCTCTGTTGTAGTTGTTTTACCAGCATCTATATGAGCCATAATTCCTATATTTCTAGTCATCTCTAATGAAACTTCTCTTTTACCCAACTTTTTTTCCTCCTTTTATCTAAAGTTCGAATCTTAATTTTATTTTTTATTTTAAATTATATTCTACCATTTATAATGTGCAAATGCTTTGTTTGCTTCTGCCATTCTATGTGTATCTTCTTTTTTCTTAAATGCTCCACCATTTCCGTTTATAGCATCTATAATTTCTCCTGCTAGTTTTTCAGCCATTGTTTTTTCATGTCTATTTCTAGCATATGTTACAAGCCATCTTAGTCCTAATGTTTGTCTTCTTTCTGGTCTAATTTCTAGTGGTACTTGGTATGTTGCACCACCAACTCTTCTAGCTTTTACTTCTAAAACAGGCATGATGTTTTCTAATGCTGCTTCAAAAACCTCTAATGGATTTTTTTCTTCTTTTTCTTTTACGATATCAAATGCATCATAAACTATTTTTTGAGCAATTGATTTTTTACCATCTAACATAATATTATTTATTAGTTTTGTAACAACTTTACTATTATATATTGGATCTGGTAAAACATCTCTTTTAGCTATATATCCTTTTCTTGGCACTATTCTTCCCTCCTTATTTTTTTGTGATACTTATATATTAAGTATCTAGGTACTCTGAAAAATTTAAATTTTTCCGTATAGTGCTATATAATATTTCTAAATTTAAGTACCTTAAAACTTAGTAAGTATTATACGAGCACTAATTTTCTAAAAAATTTTTTCTTTATTTTTTAGGTTTTTTTGCTCCGTATTTTGAACGAGCTTGCATTCTGTCTTTAACTCCTGCTGTATCTAGTGTTCCTCTTATAATGTGATAACGAACACCAGGTAAGTCTTTTACTCTTCCTCCTCTTATAAGAACAACACTATGCTCTTGTAAGTTATGTCCTATACCAGGAATATAAGATGTTACTTCATACCCATTTGAAAGTCTAACTCTGGCAACTTTTCTTAAAGCTGAGTTTGGTTTCTTTGGAGTAACTGTTTTTACAACTGTGCACACACCTCTTTTTTGTGGTGCTCTATTATTTGTTACAACTTTTTTTCTTGAGTTATATCCATGTTGTAATGCTGGTGCTGTAGATTTTGTGCTAGCTGTTTTTCTTCCTTTTCTTACTAATTGATTAATTGTTGGCACTTAAATTTCACCTCCTATAAATTTTATTTTTACTATATTGATTTTTACATTATTATTACAATGTAAAAAACCATTACGGAATGTGCTTATACTAGCTATTTCGTAACGGCTTATATTTTATCATAATAATACTTATCTTGTCAATGATTTCTTTGGAGTTTCACTGTTTTTTTCTGTACTAGACTTTTGTATAAATGCAGACGCTATTAATTGCTGTTGGTAACTTGGAACACCTAATTTCAATCTATGTTTTAAGTCTTCTCTTTCTATACCTGTTTCTTCTTCTTCCCCAAGTATTTGTTCTTTTACATCTTTTATTACAGACTCATTTCTTAATACATCTCTATCTGTAAGATTTATTTGTGCTAATTCGCATACATCTAGTTTTTCCATTTCATTTCTTAATCGTCTACATTCTTTAATTTCTTCTTCAATTTCTTCTTTTTTGTCATCTGTTGTACCTAACAATTTTGATACTAACTTTTTTTCTGTTTCATTTAATTCAGCTATAATATTTTCCCTTGCTTGATAGAATTCTACAGCTTCACTTTTTAGTTCTCCTGCTAGCACAGGTGTACTAACTTTATATCTATTAGCAGCTAAATTTCTTAATTCTCTTTGTAGTTCACTTTTTTGAATTTCTAACTCTAGAATTCTTTCATTTACTAAATCCGCTTTTTCTTCTGGTACTTTGTCTTGATAACTTTCTAATTTGTCTATCTTTTTTTGTAATTCATCATTTTCTTGTTGTTTCACATATATTTGCTTACCTAATACTTTTATTTTTTCTATTGTTTCTTTTCTATAGGAACTTATCTGTTGTAATAAATTTTCAATTCTTGTTCTTATCTCTTCCATACATTTCTCCTATATTTAATTTTTGACGTAATTGTAACATAAAGTCAAATATTTTTCAAGTGCTTTAGCTTAACATAGTTTTGTTGTGTATGTAATAAATCCATTTAGAACAGAACGGGCAAATTAATTTTTACTTGCCCGCCTACTTAAATTAACTAATTATTTTTTGCAGTAATTGAATATGGATAGTTTTTACTTCCACTTCCTCCTTCTATTGCAATATTTACCTTAGATAAATCAATTTCTATTACAGGTCTCAAGCCTGCTGCATATCCACCTGAATTACTTACGTTAGATGCATAAATCGTTGTAGATGTTATTGAAGAATCAGAAACCGCAAACATTCTAAATGATGGACGTGATTCAGTTGCTGTTACACAACGCGAAGATAGCCAGTATTTGCTTAATGCCGTTGTTGTTCCTTCTTTATATGCAAATAATTCTAAATATTTAGAATTCAAATAACTTGTAGATAGTTTATAAGTATAATATGTAGATTTAGCTATAAGAGAATTTGATGCTTTACTAGTTTTAATTCCATCTTCTATAAACTCTTTTTGTTCTGACCTATCATACCTATTTCCCCATACTCCATCTATACAAGCTCCAATTTCATATTGGAATATAGTAGGGTATTTCCAACCTGATGCTGCATTTGTCACCTCAATATTATCACCATATTTTCCGCCACCTGTATATGTATAATTTTCTTTCTTATAAGATGATTGTTTTTCTATATCTTCAATTTTTAAATTTCTTGCTGTTGCTCCTAAATCATCATTTCCATATAAAAAGTCACACGTATCATCCATTAATGCCACTCCATTATTATATCCTTGTGCACTATTTATATTAAATTCTGTATGTACTGGCATATTAGATATTAATAACAGTTTATTATTCTCTTTATCTATTTCCAATATTCTCCAGTCAACATTTTCGTTTGTTTCAAATGTTTGAGTAGTATATCCACTAAGTTCTTTTGGTTTTTCATAACTTTCTATTTTCTTTGGGTAATAATCAACATATTGCCCAATATTTACAGTCTGCTTCATAGTTGTTCTAGTTACAACTGGACTTATAGCTACATTTCCAGCTTTATCCTCTACAATTGCTCTAAAATAGTATTGTACACCTTCTATTATGCTTGTATCTAAGCCACTATAAGTCCATTGAAAGCCAATAGAAGTATAATATACTGAACTCTTTCCATCAGATACAAAATCCTCTGAATTGTTTGTTTTGCTTTTCTGAAATTCAGCACTATTTATTCCTGAAGTAGCATCATTACAAGTCACATTGTATCTAATCAATCCTCCATTAGATGAAGCACCAACAGAAGAAGTTACAAATGAAAATTTTATATTTGTAGGAGGTGTTTGGTCTATCTTTACACTTAATGTTTCTTTTTCTGATATATTTCCTTCTCCGTCTTCTTTCCAAACTGTTAATATACTTTCTCCATCTTTTTTCATGCTTATATTTGCTGTTGTCGCTTCTACTACTTGTTCATTTACTGCTGAAGCTCCAGTTATTGTATAATGTAGTTCTGTTTTATTACTTTCGCTTGAATTAGTATCTTCTATAGTTACAGCCACATCACTTACATAATAATTATTATTGCCTTCTTTTCCATTTAATGTAATATTAGGTGTTGCTAGTTGTTTTTTAGTTATAATTGATTTTTCAACACTTACATTTCCTGCTTCATCTTTTACCCATACATAATATGTTGTTTCTGATGCCAATTCTTGCTGTGTTACATTTAAGTTCTTTGTATTCGCACAACTTGTGAATTCTGTTGGCTGTGTATTATTTGTTGTAACTGCATATCCTATTATTCCACTTGCACTATCCGTTGCTTTTATTGTTACACTATTTGTTGTGGATGTTACTTCTGTTACTATTGGTATATCTTTATCTATTTTACTTACTTGTGCTACTGCATAGTTACCTCCATTAATTCCATCAAATAATCTTACATACATAGTTCCATTCTCAGTAAATGTTTGGCTTGCTATATCATTCCATTTACTTGCATCTTTACTTGTTTGTAGTTTGTATCCTTCTGGTATACTTATTGTTGTATTTGCTGTTACTACTACATCTTTATTTGTCCAACCTTCTGGATTATATGTAAATGTTGTATTTGCTTGTGTTAATTCATCTACTAATTTTGTCGTAAACTGCTTTTGAATATTTATATTTCCTGCCTCATCTTTTACCCATACATAGTATGTTGTTCCTTGTGTTAAATTATCTATTGTTACATTT
>CALXRX010000052.1 GCA_944390975.1 uncultured Clostridia bacterium
TTTCTGATATAGAAGTAGGAATACAAAAGACAAAAGGGCAATATACTTGTATAGTAGATAGAAAAGAAGCAATAAAACAAGCAATTAAAATGGCAAACAAAAATGATATTATTGTACTTGCAGGAAAAGGCCATGAGCCATATCAAGAAATAAATCATGTTAAATATCCATTTGATGAAAGAGAGATAGTAAGAGAAATTATAGACAATAACCAAGATAAAAAATAATAAATACAATAAGAAAAATAAATTAGAAGTTATCAAACTAACTACTAATAATGAAGGGTGAGAAAATTGAACGATTTTCAAATAAAAATACTATTACTGTCCTTTATAGCAACAACAGCTTTAGGAATGATAATAATTCCAATATTAAAAAAACTAAAAGTTGGTCAAATTGAAAGAGAAGATGGCCCTGAAACACACTTATCAAAACAAGGCACACCAACAATGGGAGGAATAATTCTTGGAACTTCAATTGCTATATTAGTTACATTTGCATTTTTAAGCTATGCAAAAAATGAGTTGGAATTAGCAAAAAAATTAATACCACTTGCAATAATGAGTTTAGGATTTGGACTAATAGGATTTATAGATGATATTAAAAAATTAATATTTAGAAATACTAAAGGCTTAAAACCAGCCTATAAAATGATTGGACTATTAACAATAGCAGTAATATATGTAATATACTTGATAAAAATTATAAACTTAGGAACAGATACATACATACCAATATTAAAAATAAGCATAGATTTACCAATATGGATATATATACCATTTGCAATATTTGTTATACTAGGAACAACAAATGCAATTAATTTAACCGACGGTGTAGACGGTCTATGTCCAACAGTTTCTGCAATAATAATAACATGCTTAACAGTTATAGGAATTATTTATGATGTTAAAGAAGTTGTAATATTTGGAACAATTGTAATAGGAGCATGTCTTGGATTTTTATTATTCAATATGCATCCTGCTAAAGTATTTATGGGAGATACAGGCTCTTTATTATTAGGAGGAGTAATTGTAGCACTCGCTTTATACCTAAAGATGCCATTTATCTTGCTAATTATAGCTTTAATACCAGTACTTGAAACATTATCTGTAATTATGCAAGTACTATACTTTAAAAAAACAGGAAATAGATTTTTCAAAATGGCACCATTACACCATCATTTTGAATTATCAGGTTGGGGAGAAAATAAAATTGTTTCTATATTTAGTATAATAACATTAATACTATGTATTATAGGTCTAGTAGCTATATAGGAAAAAACAGCTATAAAAAGTCAATAGAAAATTAAATATTTTTTAAAGAAGGGAGAACAAAATGAAAGAGCAAAATAAAATAAATATATCAAAACAAGCAAAACCATTTGATTTTGTTTTATTCATAACAGTACTAGTGCTTTTAGCAATGGGTATTGTTATGGTATTATCTGCAAGTTCTCCATCAGCTTTAGCAGAAAGTGGAAATAGTTATACATATGTTTCAAGGCAGGCAGCATTTGCTGTTGTTGGAATTATTTTAATGTTAATTATATCAAAAATTGATTATAGAATATATCCAAAATTTGCAAAAATTGCATATATAGGCTCATTAATAGTACTCCTAATTGTTCCACTAGTAGGAGATTCTACTAAAGGAGCAACAAGATGGCTAGACTTAGGATTTGTAAGATTTCAGCCATCTGAAGTTGCAAAAATTGCATTAATAGTTTTTTATGCTGCATGGCTTACAAAAAATAAAGATAAACTAAAAACCCTAAAAACAGGTTTTATAATACCATTTTTATATCTTGCACCAATTGCTATAATACTAGTATTTTTGCAAAATCACTTAAGTGTTACAATTATAATTGTAGTAGTAACAGCCATAATGATGATAATGGCAGGAACAAAACTAAGATATTTTGTTACATTAGGAAGTGTTGGAGTAGTTGGAGGGGCAGGTTTATTATTCGCACTAGCAAAATTTACAGAAAGTGGAGCATTTCGTTTATCAAGAATTACAACATTTTTAAATCCTTGGAATGATCCAAAAGGAGAAGGCTGGCAAATAATACAAAGTTTATACGCAATAGGCTCAGGAGGACTATTTGGAGCAGGATTAGGAGAAAGTAAACAAAAATTCTTATACATACCAGAGCCACATAATGATTTTATATTTTCAGTACTTGCAGAAGAATTAGGATTTATTGGGTGTGCAGTTGTAATAATACTATTTGCATTATTCATATGGAGAGGATTATTAATCGCAATGCGTGCACCAGATATGTTTGGAAGTTTAATGGCAGTTGGAATTACATCATTAATAGGTTTGCAAGCAATAATGAATATAGCAGTTGTAACATCATCTATGCCAAATACAGGTATTCCACTTCCATTCTTTAGTTATGGAGGTACATCGCTTGTAATTTTACTATGCTCTGTACGGAATACTTCTAAATATTTCCCGATCATCCAAGAAAATATAATATAAATATTTAAGATAGGAGTGTACATATGAAGGTTATTGTAGCAGCAGCAGGAACGGCAGGACACATTAATCCAGCCATAGCAATTGCAAACAAAATAAAACAGAAGAATCCAAACTCAGAAATTATATTTATAGGAACAAAAAGAGGATTAGAAAATGATTTAGTTCCAAGAGCAGGTTATGAATTAAAAACAATTGAAGCCTATGGATTAAGTAAAAATATAACAATACAAAGTATAAAAAATAATATAAAAACATTAAAAGGAATAAGTCAAGCAAAAAAAATAGTAAAAAAATTTTCACCAGATATAGTAATAGGTACAGGAGGATATATTTGTGGAGCAGCAATACTAGCTGCTAAAAAATATAAAATACCAACTCTTTTACATGAAAGCAATGCTTTCCCTGGAAAAGCAGTAAAAATGCTTTCTAAAAAAGTAGATACAATTTTAATAAGTTTTGAAGAAGCAAGAAAAAATTTACCAGATGCAAAAAATATTGTACTTACAGGAACACCAACAAAAATTAAAAATCTAAATTTAAATATAAAACAAAAAAATGATATTTTAAGAAAATTGGGTTTAAAACAAGAAAAGCCTGTTGTGCTAATTTTTGGAGGAAGCCAAGGAGCTAAAGCAATTAATGATGTAATTGTAGAAATAATAAATAAAAAAATGAATAAAAATTATCAAATTATTTGGGCACCAGGACCAATTCAATTCGATATAGTTAAAAGATCCATAAAAAATATGTCTAAATTAAAAGATGTTAAAATAATGCCATATATATATAATATGGAAGAAGTTATGAACGCTTGTGATTTAGTTATAGCAAGAAGCGGAGCAATGACTATAACAGAAGTATCAATAGTAGGAAAACCAAGTATATTTATACCATTACCACATGTAAGCAATAATCATCAAGAATATAATGCAAGAGTATTAGAAAATGTAGGAGCAGCGAAAATTATATTAAATAAAGATTTAACACCAGAAAAATTAAATAATGAAATAGAACAAATAATAGGCGATGAAAAGAAAATAGCCACAATGGGAGAAAAAGCAAAAAAAATTGCAGTAAACAATGTAGAAGATAAAATATATGAAGAAATAGAAAAATTAGTAAAAAAATATTAAAACAAAAACACTTTGAATTAAAAATAGATTCAAGGTGTTTTAAAATAATGTAAAATATAGTTACAGTTTCAGTCTATTTTACTTTTTTTAGATTGCTAGTTAATTGTATATAAATAGTTTAAACTTTAGCAAAATTTACATATTTTTCATAAAGAATGCTTGCAAAATACAACAATATGGTTTATATTATTTTAATATAAATAAAAGTAAAGGAGAAATTTATGGCAGATAGATTAATTATAGTAGAATCACCTGCAAAGGCAAATACTATTAAAAAATTTTTAGGTGGAAATACAAAAGTGCTAGCATCAATGGGACATATAAGAGATCTTCCAAAATCTAAATTAGGTGTTGATGTAGAAAATAACTTTGAGCCTAACTATATAAATATAAGAGGAAAAGGAGATTTAATAAAATCGTTAAAAAAAGATGCAGCATCAGCAAAAAAAGTATTCCTTGCAACTGACCCCGACCGTGAAGGAGAAGCAATTGCATGGCACTTAGCCCATATTTTAAATATAGATGAAAAAGCAGAAGTTAGAGTAACATTCAATGAAATTACTAAAGGTGCAGTACAAGAAGCTATTAAGAAGCCAAGAAAAATAGATATGAATTTAACAGATGCACAGCAAGCTAGGCGTGTACTTGATAGAATTGTAGGATATAAAATAAGTCCAGTTTTATGGAAAAAAGTAAGACGTGGACTATCAGCAGGAAGAGTGCAATCTGTTGCAGTAAAACTAATTGTAGATAGAGAAGAAGAAATAGAAAAATTTATACCAGAAGAATATTGGAATATTTATGCAATATTATTAGATGAAAAAACAAATAAAACATTTGAAGCAAAATTTTATGGAAAAGATAACAAAAAAATAGAACTACATAAAAAAGAAGAAGTAGAAGAAATAATAAAAAATATTGAAAAAGCAAAATATATTGTAAAAGAAGTAAAAAAAGGAGAAAAAAAGAGAACACCAGCACCACCTTTTACAACAAGTACAATGCAACAAGAAGCATCAAGAAAATTAGGATTTACTTTAAAGAAAACTATGAGCATTGCTCAAGGACTTTATGAAGGGGTTAAAATACCAGAAAAAGGCTCAGTAGGTCTTATCACATACATGAGGACAGATTCTACAAGAATATCAGAAGTAGCAAGAGCTGCTGCAAAAACGCAAATACTAAAAAATTATGGAGAAGAGTATTATAATAACAGATATTATAAAACAAAAGCAGATGCACAAGACGCACATGAAGCCATAAGACCAACATATATAGATATAAATCCTGAAGATATTAAATCTTCATTAACAAATGACCAATATAAATTATATAAGTTAATATATAATAGATTTATTGCAAGCCAAATGTCTGCTGCCATATATGACACATTATCAGTAACAATAGATGCAGACACTTATACATTTAAGGCAAGTGGACAAAATCTAAAATTCAAAGGATTTATGGTACTATATGTAGAAGGACAAGATGAGAAACAAGAAGAAGAAAATACAAAAATACCAGAATTACAAGAAAATCAACTTGTTATTAAACAAAAACTAGAATCAAAACAAAGCTTTACAGAGCCACCACCACGTTATACAGAAGCAAGTTTAGTAAAAGCATTAGAAGAAAAAGGAATTGGTAGACCAAGTACGTATTCACCTACTATTACTACTATTTTAGAAAGAAGATATATAGAAAAAATACAAAAACAGCTAGCACCAACAGAACTTGGTAAAATTGTAAATAAGCTATTAATAGAAAACTTTTCAGATGTAGTAAATGTAGAATTTACAGCAAATATGGAGAATGAGTTTGATAAAATTGCAGAAGGAAAAGAAGATTGGAAAAAAGTAATAAAAGAATTTTATGGACCATTTGAAAAAGAAGTAGAAAAAGTAGAAAAAGAACTAGAACATGTTGAACTAGTAGAAGAAGTATCAGATGTACCTTGTGAAAAATGTGGTAGAATGATGGTTATAAAATATGGAAGATATGGAAAGTTTCTTGCTTGTCCTGGCTATCCAGAATGCAAAAATGCTAAACCATACATTGAAACTATAGACGTTCCATGTCCAAAATGTGGTGGAAAAGTACAAATTCGAAAAACAAAGAAAAAAAGAAATTATTATATATGTGAAAATAATCCAGGAAGTTGTGATTATATATCTTGGAACAAACCTAAAAAAGGCGAAAAATATGATGAAAATGAAAAAGTTGATATAGAAGAAAAAACTGTAAAAAAGACTAGAAAAAAGAAGACAACAGCAAAAACTACAAAAAAGAAAAAGTAAATACAAACAGCACATCCTCGTTTGAGAATGTGCTGTTTGCTGTCCATTACAATGGACAATTATTGTTACCAACTGAGTTCAATATTATCCTCTGAGGAGAAATAAAAAAGTTGAATTTAAAATGTAAATATGTTGACAAGTAACAAATGTAAATATAAAATAATGTCATAAAGTAGAAAAATTATTTAAGAGTATTTAAAGGAAATTGTTTTCAATACGTTTTTTCAAATTTTAAGTTTAAAATCTGTTAAACAAAAATGGTGAATAGGCAAGTAAATACTACTAAAATGAATAAAAAGTGCTAAAATGTAAAGAATAAAATTAAGAAAGAATGTAAAATCAAAAGAAAAGACAAATGGAGGAAGAAAA
>CALXRX010000053.1 GCA_944390975.1 uncultured Clostridia bacterium
AAATTTTTAATAAAGATTTGTGCCTTCCGCAGACGTAGCGTTAGCGGAGGCAAGGAAGGAATGAGATTAAATATGACTTTACTAAAGCATGGAGATTTTGAATTTAGACATATATTAAGTAGCGGATTTAATATAATAGAAGATAAACCAGATGTACTTAGCGAAGTAACTATGGCAGATGGAAGTATAAGACGTAATTATGGGAAAATGCCTAAGACAAGCATAAAGATTACGTTTAGTCAATTAAATAAGGATACATATAAAGAATACATATCTCATTTTTCACAAAATGAAGGCGTGTATTCTTATTTTTCTCCTAAACAACAAAAAATGCTTACTAAGAAATTTTTTATAACATTTCCTGAAACATCTATTTTATCTGTTACTAAAAATCATAGATATGACGAATTTGAAGTAGAGCTTACACAATGTGGGGAGGTGTCTGAATGATTAATGTCACAGACACTATAGAAGAAGCTTATTCTAAAAGTACGACCCAATACGATAAAATAGTTTTAAACAATGAAGAATATGTAATAAATAATGTAGAACTTGATGATGATTGTTATGAAGAAGGAAATGTTTTTGGAACAGCTATAGCAAAAGCATTAAATTTTGAAATAGACAATTCTATAGATTTAGAAAAAAAGGAATTTGAATATCTAACAGGTATAAAAACAAGTGCAGGAATAGAATGGATAAGTTTAGGAACATTTATTACACAGGACCTAGAGCCTAATGATACAAATAAAATAAATACAGTTAATGCATTAGACTATATGCTAAAAACCAATATTGAATACAAAAGTGAATTAAATTATTCGAGTAAAACTGTTACATTATTACATGTGGCTCAAGAAGCTTGCACAAAAGCAGGAATTACTTTAGCTACAATAGATTTTCCTAACAAGAATTTTATAGTGGACAGCAATCAATTTGAGCAAGGAACATTAATAAGACAAGTAATACAAGCAATTGCTCAGATAAGTGGGACAGTGGCAAAAATAAGAAGTGATAATAAATTATATTTTATAACACCTAAAACAACAGGAACAGTAAAAAAAGTATTTAACTTATCAGACTATTCAGAAGCGGAAATAAAAAGAGCTACACACCCGATAAATTCGGTAACTTTAGGCATGAGTGATATTGAGGGAGAAAACATATCATTAAAAGACGAAGAAAGTATTGAAGAAAATGGGGAAAATAGTTTAGTAATTAATGATAATCCTTTTGCATATACGCAAGAAAAAAGACAGCAGTTAATAACTGCTATTTTTAATGCGGTTAGGGGCTTTGAATATAAAGCTTATACTATGAAGATTCAAGGACTACCATATTTAGAAACACTGGATAATATACAATTGAAAGATTTTGATGGAAATACATATAACAGTTTTCTTTTTAGATATTACAACAAAAGTCCAAACGGATTAGAAACAGAAATATCAGCACCTTCTATTATAAACGCTACAGTCAAATATCAAAATATACCATCAGCCTTAGAGATAGCGAAAAAAACAGAATTAAGAGTAGACAAACAAGAACAAACAATAACAGGAATTATAGTAAATCAATCACAATACGAAGAAAAATTAACACAAGTGGAACAAGATATAGATAGCATAACTCAAACAGTAGAAAATAAAGTAGATTTCATGAGAAAATCTGAGGGAGTAACACAAATACATATAACAGAAGCACAACAATCTGATTTATTAAAACTAGAAATAAAAGGAAATAAAACATATGACAATTACTTATATCCAAATGAGGATTTATATCCATCAGACGAAATATATCCAAACATGGAGGTGATGTAGATGCAGTATAAAATTATAGTAGACAAGCAAAGTAGAACAAACCCTAGTTCAGAAAAGAAAGAATATATAATTGATATAGAAGAATTAAGAGTATTAGGAGATGTATATGATAGTTTAGTTATAACACCAGAGGAAGACTATGTAATGCGTAGATTAAAATTATCAGAATATTATGTATTATCTGTATTAGAAGAGCCAATTAAACAACCAATTGCAGATGTAAATATAGAATTATTTGAAGGAGACAATTACATTTACTTAATTGATATGGAAGGTAACAAATTTTATGCAGAATATCTAATAAAGAATGATTTTAATAATACATTTGCAACAAAAGCGGAAATGAACTCAGTAATAAATCAAACAGCACAAAGTATAGAACTATCTGTAAATCAAAAATTAACTGGGTACAGTACAACAGAAGAAATGAATGCATCTATAAATATGAAAGCAAATGAAATTACGAGTACTGTCAATGAAAAGTTTGAAGATTATGATACTTCTAGTGAAGTATCATCAAAAATAGAACAAAAAGCAAATAGTATAACAAGTACTGTATCTAGTACATATGCAACTAAAAACGAATTAACTACAGCAAAGTCAGAAATAAAGCAAACGACAGATAGTATAACAAGCACAGTATCAACAAAAGTAGGAAAAACAGAAGTGTCATCTACTATTAATCAAACGGCACAAGGAGTAAAAATTAATGCAGAAAAATTAGATTTAACAGGATTAGTTACCGTGTCTGACATACAAACTTCAGGAAAAACGACTATAAATGGAAGTAATATAACAACAGGAACAATAGATGCTTCAAAAGCTAATATTACAAATATTAATGCGAGTAACATTACATCAGGTACAATAACAGGTAGAAATATAACGGGAGGTACAATAACAGGTACAAAAATAACAGGAACATCTACAATAGATTTACAAACGACAGGACATTTAGAAGCCTTAAGGGTTATTAAAAACAATAATACTTCAACGATGACATATATGACAGAGGCAGGAATAGGAGTAAATAATATCGATGACCATATAGAATTATATTGTGGAGATAATCCTGGAATAGATGTATACAGAAACGGGGCAACAGGAACATACATAACTCACACAGAGATAAAGACACCAACATTAACACAAACTTCACTAAAATCTAAAAAGAAAAATATAAAGAAATTAAATGCAAATGCAATAGACTTAATTAAAAATTCTGATATATGTTTATATAATTTAAAAGGAGAAAAGGCTAAATCTAAGAAACATATAGGTCTAGTGATAGGCGAAGGATACAATTGTCCGGATGAAGTAATTGCTCAAGATGGACAAGGTGTAGAACAATACAGCATGATATCGCTAGCATGGAAAGCAATACAAGAATTAATAGAAGAAAACAATAATTTAAAACAAAGAATAAAAAAACTAGAAGCTAAATAAGCTTTTATTTTTTAGAAAGGAAAAAACAATGGTTAATTGGGAAAATACAGAATATATAAATCCGCGTCAAAGAAAAATGAAGGATTTAGAAACAGAAAAAATATATACTTTTGAAATACAAGATGACACAGAAAATATAGTAAAACAATCACAAACACCAGTAAAAGCAGAAAATTTAAACAAAATGCAAACTGACTTAGTAGATGACATGTCTAAAACTTATACAGGAACAAGCATAACAGCAAATACTGTAGAAGGCTTTGGAAGAATAGGTAAATTATATGGAAATACAACAGAAACAGGCACAGGAGATAAAAGTCCAGATAATCCGTATGTTTTAGAATGTATTGGAGACGATATAAATTTGCTATCTACTATAGAAAAAGTTGACACTAGTTTGGCAAGTGGAGTTGACTTTTATGGAATAACATATTATTTAGAAGTAGAATCTAATACAGATTATGTGTTATCAATATGCAAATCTTCTTCAGGATTTCAGTTATATGAATATGATAGCAATAAAAGCCTTATAAAACAGACACAGTATACATCACAAGTTAAATTTACAACAAGTTCTACTACTAGATACATAAGATTTAGAACAAATGCATTAGCAAACAGCTTTCCAAATGAAGAATTAAAACTTCAAAAAGGCCCAGTTGCAACAGAATATAGTCCATATCAAAAAGGAACAGTAGTTATAAAGTCTAGTAATGCTTCAAATAGTAGTACAAATATAATATATGTAGATAAACCACTTTGTTGTTTAAAAGATAATGAAGATAATATTGTAGCACAAGACTATATAGATTATGAAAGAAGAAAAATAGTTAGACAATGTGGATATAAAAAATTTAATGGCTCAGAAATTTGGTCAAAGGGCGGAATGTCAGGATGGCAAAATAAAAATTATTTATTCTGGACAAAAATAGATGATATTGTAGAATCAAATTATAATACTTCAAATCAGTTTAGTCTTATAGATATAAATACTGTAGTTAATAATACAAGTGCAAACTATAAATTTGCTAGATATACTGATTATAGTTCAAGTTATAACATTGTATTTCTAGATAAAAATAGCGATAGTGTAGAAACATTTAAACAAAAACTTGCTAAAAATAATATGATACTTGTATATAAACTAACAACACCTGTTGAAGAAGATATAGAATGTTCAGATAAAATAGTACAATATGCTGATAGCACAACAATACAATCTGATGCAAAAGTAGAAGTAACATTAACTAATAATAAAACTATTGCTGAAATATACGAAAATATAGAAAATAAAAATCAAATAATTATAGATAATTTTGTTGCATCTACTGGAACAACAGAAAAACTTTGTCAATATAGAAACGGAAAAATTGTAACAGTTATGTTTAATGTAAAATTTTCTTCATCTGCAGGACAATATTTTGAACTAGCTAGATTAAAATTAAAACCTATTGATGCTATAGCGATACCAGTTCCAATTTTAAGCCATATTTCAGCAGATACATATAGCAGTTGCAATGTAGAAATGGGCTTTACTGGAAACGATGGCATTATTATGTTAAGAACACTAAAAGCATACAGCAATCAGTATGCAAGAGGATATTTAACGTATCTAACAAATGATGTTTAATTAGGCAGGTGAAAAAAATGGAAGAAATATTAAAAATAGTAATAAGTTATGTTATACCTACAATTTTAGGTGGAGGAATTGGAATTATTTCAACAAAACTAAAGAAAAATAAAAGTAAAGATGAAGCTATTGAACTAGGTGTACAAGCATTGTTGAGAAATGAACTCATAAGAAGATATCGTGAATATGAAGCAAAAGGCGAAATATCTATATTAGATAAAGAAAATATGGAGGCAATGTTTGAACAATATAAAAACTTAGGTGGTAATGGAACAGTAAAACATATGATGGACGAAATGTTTGAATTACCAATTAAAATTATAAAATAAGGAGGAAACAAAAATGGAGTTTAAAAATTGGGCTAAGTGTGCAGGAGTAAGAGCAATCAAAACAATTGCACAAACAGCAATAGCAACAATAGGAACATCAGCAGTAATGGGAGACGTAAATTGGATAGCAGTAGGAAGTGCAAGTTTATTAGCAGGAATACTATCACTATTAACAAGTGTAGCAGGCTTACCAGAAGTTGAAAAATAATTAAAAATAAGGAGGAAAAATAAAATGGATATAAGAGAAACAAATTTAGAGTTTAATTCAAATATGACAAAAAGAAGTTTATCAAATATTAAAAGAATAATACTTCATAACAGTGGAGTAACAGTATTGCAAACAGTAGAAACAATACATAACTATCATAAAAATACAAAAGGCTGGGCAGGAATAGGATATCATTTCTATGTAAGAAAAGACGGTACTATCTATGAAGGAAGACCAGTAGAATATGTAGGAGCTCACGCAACTAACAACAACAGTAATTCTATTGGAGTTTGCTTTGAAGGTAATTTTAATGAAGAAGTTATGAATGACGTGCAAAAAAAAGCAGGACAAGAGTTAGTTAATTATTTAAAACAAACATACAGTATATCAACAGTACAGGCTCACAGAGATGTTAACAATACTAGTTGTCCAGGTGCTAATTTCCCATTTAATGAAATAGCAAATACAGTAGTTGTAGAAAATCCAACAGCAGAAACAAAACCTGTTCAAACATTTACAGGAGATGAAACAATAAGAAATATACAAAAAACATTAAATCAAAGATATAATACAGGATTAGTTGAAGATGGATATTATGGACCAAAAACAAAAGCAGGATTAGTAAAAGGACTTCAAACAGAATTAAATAATCAATTTAAAAAGAGTTTAAATGTAGATGGAATATTTGGAACAAAAACAAAAGAAACATGTATAAATGTAAGGCAGGGAGCAAAAGGAAATATAACATATTTAATACAAGCAATGTTATATTGTAAAGGATAT
>CALXRX010000054.1 GCA_944390975.1 uncultured Clostridia bacterium
GCACAAATTTTTATTTCATCTAATGTTACAGGTAAAACTCTACCTGTAATATTTAATACATCTTTACTTCTTTCTATAGACTCTGTAAAATCTCCATATAGTTCTTTCATAGAATATAAATAAATATCTCCGAAAGATAAATTCTTTAGCATTCCTTTATCATATTTTAAGTTTAATATTTCTTCCATTATTTGCTCATTATATGATAATGCAACAAGTGATTCTTTAATATCATCTAGTGGTAATAAATCTAATTGTTTTCTTGAATTAGAAGGTAATTTTCCATAATCTGATATAGTTACAATAGCAGTTATATTACTTGTATAGTTTTTTAGTCCTCTTAATACAGTATTTAATCCACTTCCTCCTCCAATTACAACAATATTAGGCCCTTTATCATATATTTTTTTATTAAAAATTAGTGAATTAACATTTACATTTTTGTTACCTTTTTCTAAACGTAAATCACTTGCTTCAATTAATAATTCCAAAGTTCTTTTTTGTGCAAATACAATACCTAAAATTGCACTTGTAAAACCTAATACAAATAATAAAATTATTTTTCCAACTTCTATAAATGAGATTTCTTTTGCAACTAATATACTAGCTACCCCATAACATACTAATATTATTCCTATTAAAATAAGTAATAACCATCTTTTCATTTTAGTACTACCTTTAAACCACGAAAAAAAACCTTTCATTTCCTTAATCTTCCTTTCTAAAATATGTCCTTATTCTCCAACTATTTCTATTTCTAATTCGATTTTCTTTTTAAATTTTTTATATACTTCTTCTTTAATATATTCTACTAATTGTAAAACATCTTTAGCTGTTGCATTTCCTGTATTTATTATAAATCCAGCATGTATATCAGATACCTTTGCTCCTCCTATACTATATCCTTTTAATCCACACTCATCTATTAATTTTGCTGTAATAAAGTTTTCTCCTCTTTTAAATGTACTTCCTGCACTTGGATATGTTATAGGTTGTTTTTGTTTTCTATAGTTTGCATATTCAGACATTTTTTCTTCTATTTCTTCTTTTTTACCATGTTTTAATTCTAATTGTGCATTTAAAATTATCCATTTATTTTTAGAAAATATACTTTTTCTATATGTAAATTCTTGTTCTGTATTGGATATTGTATTAATATCTCCATTATAATCCATATAAGTAGTTTTTAATACTATATCTTTCATTTCTATCCCATGAGCTCCTGCATTCATCTTAACTGCTCCACCTATTGTGCCAGGAATTCCGAGATGCAAATTCAAATCCTGTTATTTCTTTTTTCAATAGTTCTTGTGCTAACTTAGCAAGTTTCACACCTGCACCTACTTTAATTACTACTTTTTCTTTTTCTTCTAAAAATTCAAGTTCTTCTAAATTATTTTTAAGAACTATACCTCTTATACCTTCATCTTTAACTAGAATATTACTACCATTACCCATAATATATATAGGTATATCATTTTTTGTAGCAAAATTTACTACATTCCTAACTTCCTCTATTGTACTTGCACTTACTAATATGTCTGCATTGCCTCCAATTTTAAATGAAGTATGTTTTTTCATTGGCTCATTTTTTAAAATTTTAGATGAATTAACAATTTGTTTTAAACAATCAAAAGTTTTATCTATATCCATATTTTCCCCTTTTCGCTTATTTAAAAGTATCTGCTTTTGTATATAATGGATTTTTATCATTTTTCTTTGAAGTAATATTCATTACTTCTCCAGAAACATAATTAATTATATATTCATCATCTGTGTTTTGTATTCCTAATTCATTTAATGATGCTTTATCTAACCTATAATAATCTGCATTTTCATATGTATCTGGTATTTCTACAAGTGATATATCAAGTTCTTGTGCAATACTATCTACTTCAGTTTTGTCTAACTTATTTCCTATTAGATATGAAACATCTTTTGTTGTTTTATATTTTACATATTGTTCTAATATTGCATGTTGAACTATTTCTAGTTCTGCATCTAATTTTGCATCTTTTGATTCTTTAATATTGGTTATTCCTACTGTTGTTCCTACAGTAGCTAATATAACAAGCACTATTATTATTACTGCAAGCGATACTAATGTAACTCCTTTATTGTTCTTTAATTTATTCATGAACTACTCCTTTAACTATAAAAATTATACTTAAATCTTATCATTTTTTTATTAAATTTACAACATAAAATTATAGTTTTTTAACAATTAATAATTAAAGTTCAGACTATAAGTACTTAATTGATAGGTAATTTTATATAAATATTCTAGAACGATGAGGAGCCATAAGTGGGGACCAATAGAAACTGTTAAAATGTGCAAACATTTTATACAGTTTCATTGGGGAATGGCGACTGTTCAAAATATTTATATACTATTACCTATCAAATTTAAAAAAAGTAAATTAGTCTGAACTGTAACAATTAATATATATAATATTATGTAAGAAAATATCTCTCTTATTAAAAAGAGAGGTATTTTTTATTTTACTCTATTCTTCTTTCTTTTAATTCTTTTACTAAACTCTTTACCGCTAAGTCTCTATGATTATGTGTAGTTTCATATGTTTTTTCATCTAAATCACTTAAAGGTTTTTCAAATCCTTCTGGAATAAATATTGGCGTATATGTTAGGCCTCCTAAAGTTCCCATCTTTTTTGCAATTATTCCTTTACATTCTCCTCTTGCTATAATTTTTTCTTCATTTGGAAGAATTGCTGTTAGAACACATACAAATGTACATTTTCTATCTTCATTATTCTCATATTTTTTCATTTTATTTAAAACTTTATCTAAAATTTGAAATTGCGTTGCATTTTCGCCAGCATATCTTGCTGAATATACTCCTGGCTCACCATTTAATTTGTCTATACATAATCCTGCATCATCAGTTATTATTATTTTATTATTTATTCCATTTTCTTTGCAAAACTTTTTTATTGCTATTGCCTTTATATTAGAATTTTCTTCAAAAGTTTTACCATCTTCAATTATTTCTTGGTTAAAACCTATGTCTTTTAATGTATATAATTCTGCTTTTATATTGTTTTCACTTAATATTTTTCTCATTGCTTCAACTTTATTTTTGTTACTTGTTCCATATATTATTTCCATAACTTTTCTCCTTTAATTTCTTTCACAACTTATAATACATCATTTAATTTTATTTCAATATTTTTCTTTTCGCCTTCATCTTGTATATCTTTCAAGATAAATTTGTTATACCCTTTTTTTACTAAAATTTCATAAGCATCCCATACTTTTGGTGGAATTTCCATTTTAATTTGCCACCCTTTTTCATAAAATAATTTCATTCTTTGAATATCACCAACTAGAACACTAATCCATTCGTTTCCATTTCGTTTATAGTATTCTTCACAACTAATATTTTCTGAGCAAATTATAACTTCATATTCTGGCATTATTTTCTTAAATGCTGCATAAACTCTCTTTTCATCATAAGGTTTGCATACAATTATACATGATTTTATATTTAATTTTTCTTTTTCTATTAATCTTTTAGAAAATCTAAAATTATCTCCTGTATTTGTAGATTCTTTTTCTAAATATATATCTTCTCTCGGAACACCTTTTGACACAGCAATTTTTGTGAATTTTTCCACCTCTGTCTCATTCCATAATTTATATGTAATTTTTCCTAAACCTCCTGAAAATATAATTTTGTTAGCATATCCATTTATATATAATTCAGATGCAATATTAGCCACATTTGTATCCATTGTTCCTAATCCAATAATACAGTCTGAATGTTTAATTTTGTGATTCATCTTCATATAATCCCATAAAATTTGAATTTCTTTTATATCTTCCATAAAGTTAAATTCCTTTCAAATTTGCAACGAAGCATTGCAAATTTCATATTTTTCTTATTTATATCATAAAATCGCTATAAATACAATTATTTTCCCAATATCAGTTTTAAATACAAAAAAATAACAGATAATTTCTTATCTGCTACTTCTTGGCTCCTTTGCGAGAGACGTTTTCGAAAAAACTATCGCAAAAAAGTTACTTATTTCCGTTTCAAATGTAGTTATAGCAATATGTTGCAAGAAATGTACCCGCAAATCGGCGTTTTTTGTCTATAACTATGCTTATAATTTAACATAATTTTTTAGTTTTGGCAATACATATAAGTAAATTCATAAACTTTTACTTCACTATAACAAAAATTTTCATAAATCTCCCCATTCTTATTGTATTTTCTCCCTATTCGTAGTATACTCTATTTACTTTTTATTCTAAAATTTTTATTTCAAAAGGAGGTTTTAATTTTTATTTATGAACAATTTTTTTAATTCTTTATCAGATGGCTTACGTGAACTTGATTTATCACTTCATAATACCAAATTAAAAGATACTTTCGTAGATAACTTTATACATGAATTACGAGATTATTTAGCTAAGTCAGATGTTACTCATAGACTATCAAAATTACCCAAAGATACTTTACTTGATATTAACGAAATTGAAAAAAATCATATTCAATGTTATTTTAATTACGAAGAATACAATATTCCAAACGAAATGATTTATAGTGAGGAATTAAACGGTTTAGTTAATGACGGATTTATCAAACTTCAATTACAAGATGATGGCTTATATCATGTAGTCAAACGTTCTGAATTACCTCATACTCATAACAATTAAAAAAGAAAGCTAACAAAAAATACTTTCTTTCAAAAAATATTGCTTGCTTTCTTCCAGTCCCATCTAAATTATATTTTAAAGGATTTATATCAATTTCTGTTCCATTACTAGTAAGCCAAATTGTATTATTTTTATCTGTTCTATATATTTCAATATTATTATTTTTTAATCTCTCTATTATCTCTATATCAGGTAGATTATGCGAATTATCTCTTCCAACTGAAATTATTGCATATTTAGGTTTTACTTTTTCTAGAAATAATTGGCTTGTACTACTATTAGATCCATGATGTGCTACTTTCAATACATCTACTTGATTCCATTCAACCATTTTTTCTACTTCCGTTGTAGCATCTCCCATAAATAAATATTTAGTACTCTTATATTCTAATTCAATTACTATTGAAGAATCATTAAGATTATTTTTAGCATCAACACTTAAAATCTTCCATTGTGCATTGCCAATTGTATATTGTATTCCTTCTGATACTTTTAGATCTCTATTAACTGGTACATTATTCCTTTTAATTGCCTCCAATAACCTTTCATAAGTTTGCGTATCGTTTTCTTTATTTGGCATATATAAAGTTCCTATTTGTAATTCATCTAATATTTTATATGCACCACCTATGTGATCTTCATCACAATGTGTAAGTATGAAATAGTCTATCTTTTCTATGTTTTGTGCTTTTAGAAACTCTACAATATAATACCCATCTTGGTTATTTCCACTATCTATTAACATATTAACACCATTTATCGTTATAAAAGTACTATCTCCTTGACCTACATCTATGACAACGCTATTCTTAATACAACAAAAAATTGTGAGTGAACAGGATTTCAACTTGGTAATAAGAAAAAATTTGTGAGTGTTT
>CALXRX010000055.1 GCA_944390975.1 uncultured Clostridia bacterium
TAGTTATAAAAATATTAAATTTTTTCAAGTTATCAATCGGAAGGAAATCCGATTTACACAACTTTTACGATAGTCTCATATTTACCTTATTTTATATTAAATTTATAAATTCTTCTATTAATATTTTATCATCAATATTAATAAGAAAATCTTTTAATCATTGTTTTCAAACAATTCTTTTATATATAAATTTCTATTTTTTAAATCATTATTTTTTTCTTGTAATAGATTTTCAAAAAACATTATTAAATATGCAAATGTAGGATAAATTCCTTTTGGTATATTTCCATAATTACTTCTAACTAAAGCATTTCTAAAATATAAGCTATGTTCTTTAAACATATCATTATTTATATTAAATCCCATATTATTAAGATACTTTGCAATAAATACTGCTGTAGTCCTAGTATTACCTTCTCCAAAAGGGTGTACTTGCCAAATACTTGAAGTAAATTTTGAAATATGTTCTATTAACTCATCTTTATTTAGCTTAGAATAATCAAATTCCTTTTCTTTTTTAAAATCGTAATCAAAGTAACTTTCAATGTCTTGATGATTAACATATTTTACAGTTTCGCCATTTAGAATAGGCTCTTTTTTTGAAATGTTATAATCTCTGTAATTACCTGCAAAATCATAAATATCTTTAAATAAATATCTATGAATATTTTTTAATGTAATAGGACTAAAACCAAAACTTTTATCTTCTAGTAATTGAGCAATTCGTAATGAAACTAAATCACATTCTTTTTCTTTTTGAATGTTTACATCATTGATATTTTGAGTTTCATAATAAGTTTTTAACATATCTTCAACTTGTGTATAAGTTAATTCTCCATTAATATTTTTTTCAGACAAGTCTAATAAATATTTAGAAGGCTCTAAATTATCTACCTTATTTAAACCAATACCAGTATTCCAATATTCTTGTTTCTTTGTAGTATTCGTAGTTTCATTTTCAACTATATAATTCTCTTCGTTTGACATATAAAAACCTCCTAAATTTTATCTTTTTACACTTTCATATTATACCATAAAATGCCTTAAATTACTATATATTTTGCCATTTTTTATAATACTGTTTTTACTGTTCAGTATATTTTTCTTTCAAACCATTACCTATCAATTAAGTACTTATAGTCTGAACTTTAACAATTTGAATTTTTGTTTGTAATAATAAAAACTTCAAAAAAAATATGAGAGTAAAAATCTAATTTTGTTGTGTCATTATGGAAATTAGTGTTTAAAATCTATTGAAATATCAACGTTTGTATTATAAAGTAGAAAATAAAAAAAGGGGAAAAATGGAAAATGAAAAATAGAAGAAAATTAGATTTTAGAAAAATGCTTACTAAATTAATATTAATAGTATTAACTATAAATTTATTTTTTATAATTTGTATACCAAATACAACATTAGCAAAAACAGAAGCTTGGAAAGATTTCTATTATAGATTCAAAGATGCGGCAGATACAAATAATGCATCAAATTTATCAGATAATGACATAAGGAGAATGCTAGAAGGGCCTCAAGGTTTTGATGGTATATGGGATCTTAAAACTACAAATAAGGAAAATTTAGCACCTTTACAAGAATTTGCTAAGAAAATTCAAAGTGCAAGGCAACATAATGGGACTTGGTCAGAAAGTTGGGATGAATTTTACGAAAGATTTTCTGATGAAATTACTAATGGAAATGAAGAAAATTTATCCGATGAGGATATCTGGAGAGCTTCACAAGGCCCGACAGATCAAGAAAGAGGATTTCCATGGGCCACAGCCTCTACTGACCTGGAAAAGTCAAATTTAATATCAGAAAATTCTAAAAGAATAAAAGAAGACAGACTTAAAAATGGTACTTGGGATTTAGATTATGAAGGAAATAGAATAGGAGAAAGTGATGATAAAAGCCAAACAACAGGTCTCACAAATGATGAAAGGAGAGAAGAAGCAAAGAAATTATGGAACGAGATTAATAGTTCTTATCAAAGTCATTATGACGATAAAGAAACTCTAGAAGCGTATAGAGATACAATGAATAAGATTAGTAGCTATTATGATGAGGATATGCAATTTAACACAGTGTATAATGATATAGATGCAAGAATAGTGGAATTAGGTGGTGAACATGACAATTCTTATTATGACAATCAAGTTGGAAGTAATGGATTGACAAAAGAGGAAGAGGAAGAAAAAGAAGCAGATAAAATGAAGGGAACATTAGGAAATTATATTCCAAACACACCACATACAATAGATGAAATAATTAATGAAGCAGATAGCTTCATTAATACAGGAAAAAAAGAACAAAAATCAATACCAATAAGTAGCGATAGTGTAACTTTGGGATCAGGGTTAATATACAATATATTATTAGCAATAGCAGTAGTAGTAGCAGTGATAGTAGGGTTATATTTAGCAATAAAATTCATGATGTCAAGTGCAGAAGATAAAGCAAAAGTAAAAGAAATGTTAATACCATACATAGTGGGGTGCATAGTTATATTTAGTGCATTTACAATATGGAAATTAGTAGTAACAATATTAGGCAATATTGCATAAATGAATAATGGATAATAGGTATTAAAAAAAATAAAAATAAGCAATCACCTGCAAAATTGGCTATTTACAAGAATTATAAAATGTGTTAATATAAGTTTACATATTAATTTGGACCTCTTAATATCAAAAGGAGGATAATCTTATGGAACAAATAGTCATATCTGTAGAAGGAGACGGTTATGTTGAAACTATAAGGAAGGTTGAGGAGGAAACATGGAAATGGAATAAAGAAGGGTATAAGTTGACATGTACGACAAGTGCAATCTCTAGCACTCCTTACTATAGAGAACACACATATTTTATGCTAGTATTTACAAAGAAGTAACTATATTTTCATAAGAGGTTCAAATGAACTAAGAATTCCAGTATTATATAATAATTTATATAGTACTGGAATTTTTTTATAAAGGTAAACTAAAATAATGAGGCCATTTTAATATAAATCATTATTTTTTCCTTGTAATAGATTTTCAAAAAACATTATTAAATTTATTACATAATTATTACAGTTTGATATCATTTTTGTTATTTAAATCAGATTTATTGCCAAATATTGAAAAATAAGTGAAAATAATATATAATAAAAAAGAGTGGGTGAAATTATGATGAAAAAAATAATTAAGCTAGTAGTAATTACATTAATGGTAAGTTTAATAATACCGCTAATTACAGTAAATATTTCTAATGCTGGTTTAGTTGATCCATTAGAAAGACCTGATGCATACCATCCAGGAATTAATATAGAAACTAGTAATGATAGATTAATAGAAAAAGCAAATGTAATAATTAATATAATGCAAATAGTAGGAATAATAATTGCAGTAATAACACTAATGGTAATAGGATTGAGATATATGTTTGGCAGTGTAGCAGAAAGAGCAACATATAAAGAAACTTTAGTACCATACTTAGTTGGTGCAATATTGTTATTTAGTGTAGTAAATATTGTTAAAATTATATATGAAATAATAAAATCATCAATTTATATATAGTATGAATAAGGGGTGATAGAATGAAAATTAAGAAAATAATATATATGCTATTAGTAATGTTACTTTTAACGGTTAATATTTCATATAGTGCGTATCAGGAGGCTGGAGATTGGGATAAAATTATAGAAAAATATTTAACAAATCAAGCATTAACTCCGGAAGAAGTAGAACATTTAAAAAACGATAAAATTAATAGTACTTATTATGACTCCTCTATTGTAGAAGCCGCTCAAGAAGCTGCTCTAAATGGAAACATAAAAACCACAACTGGACAAACAAATACCTCTAATACATCTTCAAATCAAAATAATAATTCAAACAACCAAAGTAATACTTCAAGCAATAATACTGCTAGTGGATCAGCATACTGGGGAGGTAATAATCAACAATTCTATTTCGATAGGTTTACTAGTATATCTTCTGGAGATGTACAATCAATAATAGAAATGTGTAAAAACGCACCCAATAGTGCAATAACTTCTCTTACTACATCTCAAATGGATTCAATGTTAGACGTTTTAGATAGAATTATTGTATCAAATGAAAGTATAAGACCAAGTACAGAAGAATTGAACACTCTAAATAACTTCTTAAATAGAGTAAGAGTTTTAGGAGCAGGAAACAGTAATCAAAGACAAACAATAAGTAATTTACAAGATAGAATAGAAGAAGTCACAAGTGTTAGTGAAAGAGAAGATTTAATAGATGATTTAATAAATGATCCAAATGAGGGATCAGTTGATGGCAACAGAATTCCGGAACAAGAACAAGAAGATCCAATGGAAGGAACATTAGGAAATTATGATCCAGATGCATCACATACAGTAGATGAAATAATGAATGAAGCAGATGGTTTTATTAACACAGGAAGAGGAGAAACCGTACCAATAAATGGAGAAAATGTGCGTGTTGGCTCAGGAATATTATACAATATATTATTAGCAATAGCAGTAGTAGTAGCAGTAATAGTAGGGTTATACTTAGCAATAAAATTCATGATGTCAAGTGCAGAAGATAAAGCGAAAGTAAAAGAATCCTTAATACCATACATAGCAGGATGTATAGTTATATTCGCATCATTCACAATATGGAAACTAATAATAACAATATTAGGAAATGTAGCATAAAAAACAAGCATCTTAAGAATTTTATAAAAAAATATAGACAAATGCCAAAAAAACAGTTATAATATATTATGTATAGAGTTTTAATAAAGTTTTTAATATTAACTCAGGAAACGTTGAGTAATTTGAAATAAAAATATATAGGAGGAAAACAATGAAGAAAACAAACAAACTAATAGTTGTATTATCTATCATATTTTGTATACTAGCAATAGGAGTTATGTCTTATGCAACATCAGCAGGAGACGTTTTATCAGGATTAACAGGTGAAGGAGCAAATGTTAATACAGAAGGAATAACAAATTTAGGAAACTCAATTGTTGCAGTTGTTAGAATAGTAGGTATAGTTGTAGCAGTTGTTATACTACTAGTACTAGGTATTAAATACATGATGGGAAGTGCAGAAGAAAAAGCTGAATACAAAAAATCAATGATACCTTATATTGTAGGTGCAGTACTAATATTTGCTTCAACAACAATAGTTGGTGTAGTATATGATATGGCAAATGCATTAGAACAATCATCATCAGGTAATAAATAATTAAATAAAAAGTACATCTAAATAAAACAAAAGATACTAGGGATTTAAGCATTTCTAGTATCTTTTGTTTTATAAGCATAAAAACATAAATGTATTTATGAAAACCAAAATCAAAATCTATTATTGCATCTATATTACAAATATATTAAAAATACAATATTTTAATACAATATGTTACAATTTGTGTATTTTTTTGATATAATTATATTAGTTATATTTATATTCTAAGGAGGAAACTATGGGACCATATTATATACCCAGAAAT
>CALXRX010000056.1 GCA_944390975.1 uncultured Clostridia bacterium
GAGAGTTCTACTATCTCCGGATAAGATATTTGTGGAACTAATATTCTGATATTTTCTGCTATTGTTCTAGAGAATAAATATGAATCTTGCAATAGTAAGCAAATATTTTCTCTTACTGCTTTTTTATTTAAATCTTTAACCTCATAATTTCCAATTTTTATACTACCTTCATATTCATAGAATCCTATTAATGTTTTAAGTAATATAGACTTACCACTTCCTGTACTTCCAACAATCATAACCTTTTCATTTGGTTTAATTGTAAAATTTAGATTAGTTAATATAGTTGTTCCGTTTACTTTTATATTAGCATCTTTAAATGTTATAGTAGTATCATTTATTGGTATATTATTGTGTTTATTTTCATCTTCTAATGTTAGGTTTAATAAATTATTAAGTCTTTTATATGATGCAATACATAAGTTTAAAAACTCCAAGATTTCTGCTAAATCTGTAAATGCTCTTGTAATTGTATTTGCATAGTTTATAGTTACATATATACTACCTATTGTAATAAATCCTTGTGCATATAAAATAGCACTTATTATAAATATAAAAGGAGCCTGTACTTTTACTATACTACCTACTAGCATTTTATACCAACTATCTAATATAACTTTTTCCTTATTTGCTTCAAAGTTATTATTATTTACTTCATTAAATTTTATTTTTTCTTTTTCTTGAAGATTATTTATTTTCATAAATTTAATATTAGAGTAATTATCATTTAGTTTTGCATATAATTCCCTTTGGGCTTTAATTCTATTTTCAATTATTGGCTTAGACTTTTTGAAATACCAAATTGATAATATAATTATTATTGAAACTGCTACAATCATTACACTTGAAAGTCTTAAGTCTAAGCTAGCTAGTTGTCCTATTGCGAATATAATTATTAAAACTATGTCTAATATATATGTAAATTGCTTTTCTATAAAATTTACTATATTGTTTACATCGTCTGTTGAATTTTGCACTAAGTCAGCAAGTGAATTTTTATAAAAATCTTGATATGTTAAGTTCTGTATATGGTCAAATAGCTTTAACTTTAATTCAAATTGAAATTCTTGTATTATCTTATTTTTTGTTATAGTTCTAATATATGTTGACAATACAATTATTCCTTCTATTAGCAATAATAAAATACATATGATTGGTATAAATGACAATTTATCATTAAATAAACTAATAAAATATTCTACTGAACTATTATTAACATTTTGATTTAGTAATACATCAATAAAATATTGTATTACTACTGGTATATATGCTACTAGATAATTTAATACTATACTTAATACAAAGAATATTAATATTAAAAATTTTGTATGTTTTAAACTTGATATTATTGTTTTTAATAATTTCATATATTTCTCCTTATGTTTGCATTCTAACATAAATATTAAATTTGCACAATAAATTCACTAGACATTATTTACTATCATATCAACCATTCCATCTTTCAAATATATTATTTTATCGGAATTCTCAATAGTTGACTTTCTATGAGCAATTATAATAACAGTACTTTCTTTAGTAATCTTATCTATTAATTTTTGAATTCTATCTTCTGTTTTCAAATCTATATTTGAAGTTGGCTCATCAAATATGTAGATATTTGCTTTATGTAATATAGCTCTTAAGAATGCTATCATTTGTAACTGTCCATATGATAATTTGTTTTTTTCTATTTTTTCTTCTAATCCGTTTGGAAATTTGTCTAATACTTTTTTAAAACCTATTTCATTAGCTACGTTTTCAATCTGTTCATTTGTAATTGAATTATCGCCTAATATAATATTATTTTTTAATGTATCATTTAATATATATGGTGTTTGTGAAATATAAGATATATTTTTCCTTATATCTTGTATTCTTATTTTTTGAATATCTTTTCCACCAATTAATATTTTTCCACTATGTATTGGGTATAATCTCATAAGAATATTAGCAATTGTTGTTTTTCCTACTCCTGTTTTTCCTGCGATTGTTACTTTGTTCCCTTCTTTAATAATAAAAGAAACACTATGTAATACTTTATTTGCCCCATACTGCATATTTACGTTTTCAAATTCAATATCACCTTTTAAATTTTCTGTAAATTCACCTATTTCAAGATCTTCACTACCTTGTTCTTCTAATAATTTATTAATTCTCTTCAATGACATATATGATGATTGAATTTCTTCTAATTGTGTAAATATTTCATTTAGTGGAGATCTGCAATTTTGTATATAATTAATTACAAGATATATACTTCCTAATGAAATTGAAATATTAATATTAAATACATAAATTAATATTATATATATAGCAAGTGCTTGTATAGTTATGGCAAGTGGATATATAAAACTTTCATTAAAAATCCATTTTTTTCTATAGATTAATTCTTCATCTAAAGTTTTGCATACTTTATCTTTGTTCTTTTTCTGCAATCCAAATAAGAATGTTAATTTATGCTTATTATACATTTCTGAAAATTGTCTATTTTCTTTATCCCTTTTATCTAAAATTATTTTATTGCATTTTGCTACTTGATGAGTAAATATATAAGAAACTACAGCATTTAATAAAATTGCAATACTACCTATTATTGCTAATGTCTTATCTGCAAAAAACATAAAGACAACCATTGTGGCAATATAAATTACATCATTTAATACAACTTGTAATGTTCCTAAAAATAGTGCTGATACATTATCTACATCTGCTGTTAATCTTGTATAAATCTCTGATGAATTATATTTTTGATATGTAGACATATCCCATTTTAATATATGACAAAATAGAAATTCTCTTAAATCTTTTAGTATTTTTGACATTGCTCTATTTATAATACTATTTCTCAAATTTTTGGCTAAAACTAGGACAATATGTATTATTAAATATGTTAAAAATAATTGTACCAATAACTCTTTTGAAGATATATTAATATCTAATATTTTCTTCATAACTAATGGATGTGATGCACTTAATATATTGGCTATAATTAGTGAAATTCCAACTAAAATTAATATTTTAATATTATTCTTTAGAATAAATTTCATCTGCTTCTTCCTTTCTTTCAAGATAATCTAGTTCCTTATAGAATTCATTTCTTTTAATCAATTCTTCATGTGTTCCATAATCTTGTATTTTTCCATCTATTAATATATAGATTTTGTCTAATTCTTTTAAGTTCGATATTTTATTAGATATCACTATTAAAGTATTGTTTGAAACTTTTTCTATTAATGAATCCATTATCCTTTTTTCAGTTTTAGAATCTAAAGCAGAAAGAGTGTCATCAAAAATATTAATATCTCTAATCTTTCCTAAATTTCTAGCAATTGATATTCTTTGTTTTTGTCCTCCAGATAATTTAATTCCTTTTTCCCCAACAAAAGCGTTTTCTTTTTCTTCTAGTTTATCTATATCTTCTTTTAATTCTGCGCTTTGTATAATTTCTTCTAATTCATTATTTTTTAAATCTTCTGCTATGTCTATATTAGATTTTATGGTATCATCTAATATAACATTTGATTGAATTGCATAATTGTATTTTTCAAAAATCGTATTTCTTTGGTATATATTTATATCTTTGCCATTTATATAAATCATATCATTTGGTATTTCATAAAAGCCTGATATTATATTCATTAATGTTGTTTTTCCACTACCAACTTCTCCTACAATTCCTATCTTTTCCCCTTTTTTAATAGTCATATTTATATCATTAAGTACTGGATTTTTAGTATCCTCATACCAATATGATAGATGTTTTATTTCAATTTCATCTATTTTATCTAATTTCTCACCATCATTTGAACACTCTTCTAAATTAAGGAAATAATTAAAACGATTAAGAGATTGGCTTAAATATGGTATTTTTTGTAAAAAACTTTGAATAGCTGAAACAAAATCTCCTAAAATTTGACCTATATATCCTATCAATATTATAATTTCTCCTACAGATATTGTTCCTTGTCCTAAATATATGATTCCTATGCCAAATCCTGCAATATAACAATATGCCCATAATAAATTTATTACATTGCTAATTTTATTTTTTGCAACACCTATTTCATAATCTGCCTTATACATTTTATCATTTATCTTTTTGAATTCTTCTTTTTGCTCATTTTGCCTGTTATATGATTTTACTAATAAAAATCCATCTGTGTTTTGTTCTATGTTTTTTGATAGTTCCACATAAGTTTTTCTTGATACTTCTACTTTTTGGCTTAACTTTTTATAATAGTAATACATAGCAACAATTGCTATTGGGAAAGCTGGAATTAAATATAATGATAGTTCTTTATTTAAACCATTCCATATCAAAATTATTCCCATAATTGGAGTAACAAACATTTTAGTAATCCAAAACCAAAGGTTTCCTAAAACTTTATGAATAGATAGTATTTCTTTTGACAAATATGCTAAAAACGCTCCTTTGTTTTCTTTTTCGAAATACTCTGGTTTTACTTTTTGTAAGTGTTCTACTACTTTTTTTCTTAAATATGTATCTGACTTTCTTGAAACAGTAAAATATAAGGTTCTATATAAAGTTCTTGGTACAAAAACAAAACTTGAATAAAATATTAACCAATATGCTTCATGCATTATTTGATTCTTATTTACAGTTTGTTCCATTAACATGTCTAAAATGTTACCTATACATTCAGGTATTTTAAATGCCATATATATTACCACTGCATGTAAAATAACACCTAATAAGTGATATGGTAATATTCTGTTTAATTCTTGGGTTATTATTTTATTATATTTTTTCATATATTACTCCTACTATATAAATAATCCTAAATTTACATTTTTTATCATATTGGATTCAATTTTATAATTTCTTTTTTCATCCATTAAACCATTTATTTCTTGTTGAACATCTGTTAATTGAGTATAACAATACTTACAAATTGTGGTCTTGGATAATTTTTTATATAACATTTCATATTTCTTTCTCCTACATTCTTTAAATTTATAAAATTATTCTAGCATACAATTTTAAAAAATGAAAGTGCTTTTCCAAACACTTCCATTTAAGTTTATCTCTAAACATTTTCATTTTTCGTTGACAAATCATTTTATTGTAATTTTTCATCATAATTCATTTTCTAATACAATAACTTTAATTACTTTCGTTAATTTTGCTGGGTATATTTCTAAAATTTCTCCTGCTGAAGTAACTAGAACATTATGACCTTCTTTTAAATCCGATACTTCAACTTTTGTTTCTTTCCATAGTAACTTTGTATCATTATCAATAGAAAACTCAAATTCTCCTCTATAATTTATGTCATTAGATTCAAGTCCTTCAATTAAAATAGTGATTACTCC
>CALXRX010000057.1 GCA_944390975.1 uncultured Clostridia bacterium
TAATAGATTTTAAACACACTCTTTCTATTTTATGATACTATTTTATATTTACTTTTATTAATTTGTCAATGCTTTATTTTTTTAAAATAGATAAAATTATTAAAAAAATCACCTTGAATTTAATTTCTTAAACTCAAAGTGAAAATTTGATATTTTTTAATGCTAATTAATTATATTCCCAACTCATATGCAGTTTCTGCTGATTTTCCATCTCCGGCTGTTACTTTTACATCTGTTCTTAAGGATATAACTGGACGAAGTCCGTACTCAACGGCATATCCAAGAGTGCCGCCATCTGAATTCACACGGCACAAATTATAGCTGTACAAGTCACCACTGGTATTCATATAACGCACATCAAAACCGCACGTATACGAATACGAATACACAACACGGGATGCTAGCCAATAAATTTCTCCTGTTGCCATTATGTTAGCTGTCTGCATTACTGTTTGGTCTGTTGTATAATTTGTATCTGTTTCCTTCATTTCATTCGCACCTTCTACTGTAGAGCTGTATTGCAATTGTACTGGTCCCACATTTTCTGTATTCTTTGCATTAAATTTTCCATCTGCTCCTATTGTTGCTACACTTCCCACACATCTTCCATCTAAAGCATATGGACTACTTTGTGCATAATATTCTGCTTTTTGGTTTAATATAGCTATTGCATTATTATATGAATCTCTTCCTTGCTCCCATGTACTTAATTTTACTAATGGTGTCTCTTGTATTATCTCATCTGTACTTTCCTGTGCTAACGGTACAATTTCTATACTTTTATCTGAAATTATTTGCAACCCATATGTGTCATCATTGTACAAAACTCTAAATGTTACTATTCCATTGTCTCCAACTGAACTTATTCCTGTATCATATTTAACATAATCTCCTGCCTCTGCTAAACTTCTTAATGTTTTATAATTTGTAATAGGTGTATCTGTACCACTGCTACTTCCTGTTCCACCTATTATATTATCTATCATATTTTCAAAGTCTACTAATCCTGCAAGTTCTCTATCTTGTGCATCCATATAATTCTTTCCTGCCATCTCTGCTGTCCTAAATATTCCATTTTCTCCTAATGTTAAGTTTATTGTTACTCCTGCCAAAATTAATAGCACGATTATTGTTATAATTAGGGCTATTAATGTGATACCTTTACTATTTGCCTTTTTACTTAACAATTCATATTTATTTTTTGATTTTAAATTTTTCTTCATTTTTTCTTTTTCCTCCTTTGTTTTTTCTGCTCTTTTGGCTCATATTAGTTTTCGCAAATTTTTACTTTTTATTCATTATGCTATTTGTTTAACAGACTTTTAAACTTCAAATTTGAAAAAAAACGCATTGAAAGTAATTTGCTTTAGATATTCTTAAATAATTTTATGGAAAGTGTTCATTTTTAATGGAAGGGTGCCATAAAATTATTTTAGAATATCTTAGTAAATTATCTTGAATAAGTTTAAAAATCTGTTAAATATTTTCCCATTTTATGATACAATTTTATATTTACTTATATTACTTGTCAAGCATTTTATATATCTTTTTTCTCTCTTTTTCAAGTACTTTTAAAGTTTTTGGTAATCATTTATTTTCATAATTTTACTTTTTCTCAACTACATACTACAGTAAATTAAATTTATAGCTAATTTTTAAGACACGAAAAAACTAGTCAAATTTTCTCTGGTTTTACTTGAGAATTTTTGACTAGTTTTTTATACTCTTTATATAGTTTTAGTCTTTTTTCATTATCACATTTTTAGATTTTTTGTTTTTCTACTATTTTCTATGCTTTTGAGTTTTTTTATTACAACTTTTTGATATAATTGTTTTCCTATTGTTTAAAAAATAACATCGATACCATAAAGCTTGGGTTGTATTCATGATTTATAGTAAAATAAGCACTTGCATTATTTGCGTTTGATACTCTGACTTTTACTATCCAAACTGACATTTCAATTGCACCATTTTTGTTTCCATAATTATCCCATACATAACCTACTTGTGATCCTACTTGTCCATTTGTAACTGTAAAAGTTCTACTTGGGTTATTGGCCCATACTCTTCCTGTTAAAAATATACATGCAATAATGTGGCCAGTTCCTGTTATTCCAGTCATTTTATAATTTGATGCATTGGTTTTAACATTTTTACTAGTCGCAGAATATGATTTCGAAATTGTAGAGCCATCTATTGTATTCTTTCCAGCTGATACCCCTGCATTATATGCTCCTGCACTACTTAATGTTCCACCACTATAATATCCTGCTGGCACTGTATATGAGGTTGAACTACTTGGACTCCAATTTAATGCTCCTCTATTTGGCATACTTCCCGTTATTTTGTTTCCATTTACCCATGCTGTATATCCATTTAATATTTGCCCTGCCCCTGCATTTGCTGATGTTTGGCTTGCTAGTGAATTTACTGTTACTTTTCCACTTCCATTATGATATCCTGCTGGTATTGTATAACTTCCTCCTGCATTTAATGTTTGATTTATTGCTCCTCTGTTTACCATTGTTCCTGTTAGCCCTACTCCACTTGAGTTTGAAAATGTTTTTCCACTTAATACATCTGATGCTACTGCTGTTCCTGTTGCTTGCTTTTTCTGTAGTTCTGCTATTTGTGTGTTTAGACTATTTATTGTGCTTTCTAATTGTTCTTTTGTTTTATTTAAACTGTCTACTTGTCCTGTTAGGCTATCTACTTGTTGTTGTAATTTTGCACTATTTTCTTTTTCTTGTTCTATTTGTTTGTTTAAGTCTGCTATTGTTGCTTCTAATTCTGCTTTTGTATTTGTTAAATCTTCTATTGTGTTTTCTTGTTCTTCTATTGTTTTGTTTAAATTGTCTACTTGCTGTGTTAAGTTATCTACTTGTTCTTGTAATACTGCACTATTTCCTTTTTCTTGTTCTATTTGTTTATTTAAATCTTCTATTGTTCCTTCTAGTTCTGTTTTGGTATTGTTTAGGTCTTCTACTGTTTTTTCTAGTTCTTCTACTTTTTGTTGTAGTTCTGCTAGTTCTTCATCTGTTGCTGCATCTCCTCCTGTTGTTCCTCCACCTTGATTATATATTTCATCTATCTTTATTTCATATCCTTCATCTGTTTTTATTGTATTTCCATCTTCTTGTAGTTCTCCATAATTTCCTGCTATTTCTTCTAATTCTTCTTTTGTTAGCCCTGTTCCTCCTTTTTCTAGTTCTTTATCTAATATTGCTAGTTGCATATCTTCTTTTATTGCTGCTATTTCTTGGGCTTCTTTTGCCCTCACGGCTTGGGTTATTATTCCTCTATCTCCCAAAGTTAGGCTCAAGGTTACTCCTGATAAAATTAATAATATTATTATTGTTACCACTAGTGAAACTAAAGTTATTCCTTTTGCTTGTCTTGCTAGCTTTTTTCCTACTACTTTTAAGTTAGTCTTTCTCAATTCTTTTTTCATCTGTTCCTCCTTGTATTTTTTTATTTATATTATGTGCATTGTTAATCTTAAATATGTATTCTTTTTCTATCTATCTTACGTAGATATTTTATAATTACATATATTACTTGTCAAGACTTTTCGCTAATTTATTAGAATAAAATAATTCTCTTACAAAAATTACCAAAAAAACAAAGACAAATATTCATTACAAGTTTCGTAAGATGCGAGTGAGATTTGAAGCACAAAAAATGACGAAGTTCATTTTTCGTCATTTTATCTTTCTATTATTCTATTTTCAATAGTTTTAGCACTTTTTAGTTATCACTTTTTTACATAATTTTTATGTCATCACAAATACATGTGACATTAGTATGACCAAACAGGTTTTAGATAATTTGCAATAAAAAAACTAGTACATATGCTCTCTTCTATATGAGAATTTCCGTACTAGTTTTTCAACTTATTTTTTAATGCTAATTTATTATATTCCTAACTCATATGCTGTTTCTTCTGCTTTTCCATCTCCTGCTATTACCTTGATATCAGATTTTAGAGATATACATGGACGAAGCCCACCCTCAATGCTGTTACCCTTCGCGTTGCCATCAGAATCTACATTGCACAAACTGCTGTCGTACAAAGGAAAACTAGCAGGCACAAAACGCACATAGAAATAGCAATAAGACGAACCTGAAGACACATCACGGGACGCTAACCAATAGAACTCTCCTGTGTTAGATATTCCCACTGCCTCCATTTTTGTTTTGTCTATTGTATAATTTGTATCAGCTTCCTTCATTTCATTCGCGCCTTCTACTGCAGAGCTGTATTGCAATTGTACTGGTCCTACATTTTCTGTATTCTTTGCATTAAATTTTCCATCTGCTCCTATTGTTGGTACACTTCCTACACATCTTCCATCTAAAGCATATGGACTACTTTGTGCATAGTATTCTGCTTTTTGGTTTAATATAGCTATTGCATTATTATATGAATCTCTTCCTTGCTCCCATGTACTTAACTTTATTAATGGTGTTTCATTTATTATCTCGCCTGTACTTTCCTGTGCTAACGGTACAATTTCTATACTTTTATCTGAAATTATTTGCAACCCATATGTGTCATCATTGTACAAAACTCTAAATGTTACTATTCCATTGTCTCCAACTGAACTTATTCCTGTATCATATTTAACATAATCTCCTGGTTGTGCATTTCCTTTCAATGTATCATCTTTTATTTCTGGTATATCTGTTCCACTACTTCCTGTTCCACCTATTATATTATTTATTGCATTTTCAAAGTCTGCTAATCCTGCAAGTTCTCTATTCTGTGCTTCCATATAATTTTTTCCTGACATCTCTGCTGTCCTAAATATTCCATTTTCTCCTAATGTTAAGTTTACTGTTACTCCTGCCAAAATTAATAGCACGATTATTGTTATAATTAACGCTATTAATGTGATACCTTTACTATTTGCCTTTTTACTAAACAATTCATATTTACTTTTTGATTTTAAAATTTTCTTCATTTTTTCTTTTTCCTCCTTTGTTTTTTCTGCTCTTTTGGCTCATATTAGTTTTCGCAAATTTTTACTT
>CALXRX010000058.1 GCA_944390975.1 uncultured Clostridia bacterium
TCTTATTCCTGCAAAAAAGCCTACTCCTAAAAAAGCCATTAGTAAAATGGATATAAAGCGTTTATATGTCTTTTTTATTTCTTTAACTGTATCTTTTAATAGGGCTTTTTTCACATTATTCACCTACCCTTATTTTTTCTACCATTCTATTTGTTCAACTTTCATTGGATTTTCATTTTTTTCTACTTTTTGTACTGTTCCATTTTTAAAATGTATAACTTTATCTGCCATTGGAGCAATAGCCCCATTATGAGTAATAATTAAAACTGTCATTTTTTCTTTTTTAGCTGTATCTTGCAATAGTTTTAATATTTGTTTTCCTGTTTTATAATCTAATGCTCCTGTTGGCTCATCACATAGCAATAACTTTGGATTTTTAGCTATTGCTCTTGCTATTGCAACTCTTTGTTGTTCTCCTCCAGACAATTGTGATGGAAAATTATCTTTTCTATCTGCTAATCCTACTTTTTCTATTACTTCTTCTGGATTTAAGGAATTTTTACAAATTTCTGTTGCTAGTTCAACATTTTCTTTTGCTGTTAAGTTTTGAACTAAATTATAGAATTGAAAAACAAACCCTACATCTTCTCTTCTGTATTTTATTAATTCTTTATTTTTTAGTTTTTCAATGTTTTTACCATCCACAATAATTTGACCTGAAGTTGCATTATCCATTCCCCCTAAAATATTTAGAGTAGTTGTTTTTCCTGCCCCACTTGGTCCAACTATTACTACTAGTTCTCCTTTTTCTATTTCAAAATTTGTATCATCAAGAGCTTTTATTGTTATTTCACCCATTTTATATTCTTTTACAACATTTTTAAATTCTATATATGACATTTATTTTTCCTCCTCTTTTAAAGATAAAAGAAAATTTATCTAAACATCTTTTTTCAATTGAATTCTATCATAAGACATCTCCTTTTTCAACTTAATTTGTTTACTATTAAAAAAATTCACATTTTGTACAAAAAAAACGCACATAGTTAATTTATGTACGTTTTAATATATTTATTATATATTTAAATAAGTAAAATTTTAATAATTTTCTGCTTTTATTTCAAAAAATGCTTTTGGATGAGCACATACTGGACATACTTCTGGTGCTTGTTTTCCTATTACAATGTGTCCACAGTTTCTACATTTCCAAATTTTTTCACCATCTTTAGAAAATACTAAACCATTTTCTACATTCTCTAATAATTTTAAATATCTTGCTTCATGTTCTTTTTCTATTCTTCCTACTTCTTCAAATAAATATGCAATATGGTCAAATCCTTCTTCTTTTGCTTCTTTTGCCATACGGTCATACATATCTGTCCATTCATAATTTTCTCCTGCTGCAGCATCTTTTAAGTTTTCAGATGTTGTTGGAACATCTCCACCATGTAATAATTTAAACCATAATTTTGCATGTTCTTTTTCATTATCTGCTGTTTCTGTAAATAGTGCTGCTATTTGCTCATATCCTTCTTTTTTTGCTTTACTTGCATAATATGTATACTTATTTCTAGCTTGTGATTCACCAGCAAAAGCTTCCATTAAATTTTTCTCTGTTTTTGATCCTTTTAATTCCATTTTTATACCTCCTATAATTACTTTATTCTACTTATACTTTTATATGTAAGCATATATATTTTATCATATTTTTTTAAAAAATCAAGCTAATTTTGTCTTTTGTATGAATTAAATGCTCCGGATTAAAGGTTACTGTTCAACTAAAAGTACTGGACGGAAACCAACACTCGAATTGCTATAACCAATACCTCTAAAGAAAGCAAAAACACCTGCACTAGATGCATAACTCCATTTACCTCCACGAACAATGAATGTTTCTGTAGAATACACAAAATAAGAGTAATCACTATTCCATGAAGTTTTACTTGGCCATGCTCCACTTGTTGATGTTTCCCATATTGCTTCTCCAATTCTATTTATATTGGCTGTTTCCTTGTAATTTGTTTCATCTGTTTCAGATACACCTGCATATTTACTTTTATACTGATTACTTTCTCCTTTTAAGCTTCCTCCATATTTTTGATAGTTCCCTGTTCCCGGTGCTATATATCCTGCTGTCCATTCCCATAATCCTCCGCTTAAGTCATATATTCCATATATGTTTCCTGTACTACTTGCTTTTTGTCCTTGTTCAGTTGTCCAACTTCCCTGTAATTGGTTATTGCTTATTGCCTCTAAATTTGTTATTACTTCTCCAGAAATAGCACTTGTTCCTGCATATCCTGTTATTGCATAAGCAGTACTTTCTCCATCAACAGAAACATTGTTTATTGTCACTTCTTGTCCATTCCTTCCATATTTGCTATGTGTCAAATATGCTACTGCTCCCCATTCGCTATTTTTTGTTAAATGGCTATCTACTTTGTCCGCATTTAATTTATATGGGGCATTTGTACTTGTTAAATCTTTACATAAGTCATAACTATCGCTTATTCCAATATAATTTATACTTGGCTTACCTGCTGTAAATGTTGGATATTTTATTTTTGTTCCTACTTCTCTTTCTCCATAATAGTATGTTGTTCTATCTGCTGAATTTCCGTTTATTTCCCAACTATATATTGTGCTGTATCCTATATTTGAATTTATTGCTGTGTCTGCTTCTTGATATCCTGCTTCAAATTTTGCTACCCATATTCCTTCTATCTTTTTATCCCATTCTCCATTTGGATATCCTGTACTACTTCCATCTTCAAATGCTGGATGCACTATATATGCTCCTGTTTGTCCTTTTTCATCTACATAACTTTCTTGTGTTACATCTTTTCCGTCTTTATCTAGGTTACTTTTTCCTTGCAAAAATACTACGTCTATTGTTCCTCCCTGTGATTTATCACTTGCATCATTATATGTTATTTTGTATGCATATCTTGGTATCCACACCCACATACTTCCATCTGCTGTTTGTGCGTTTGCCCACTTATTTTCTACTCCGTCATAACTATACCAGTTTTCTGTTTTTCTATCTGGTGTAGCAGTTGTTCCATTATTATTTATTACTATTGGTTTTAGTCCTGTGTTCTCTAAGTTTGGTTTGTTTACTTTATTGGCATTACTCCAACTTCCATCTAATTCTATTTCTTTTTTCTCTTCTTCTGTTTCTTCATTTCCGTCCGCCTAATATATCATTTAATGCATTTGTAAAGTTTGCTATTTCTGCAAGTTCCCTTTCTTGAACTTCCATATAGTTCTTTCCGGCATTTTTCGCCGTTCTAAATATTCCATTTTCCCCTATAGTTAAGTTTATCGTTACTCCTGCAAGTATTAATAAGATTATAATTGTTATTACTAATGCTACTAATGTTATTCCATTGTTTTTTGCTTTTAATTTATTCTTACTGTTTTTCTCTTGTCTAAAATCCATATTTAAAATCTTTACCACTTTTTTCCTCCATTATTTTTCTTTTGCTTGTACTTTTTTGTTAATTTTATTCTTTACTTTTAATACATCTTTTATTCATTTTAGTTTTTATTTACTTGCCTATTTAGAAGTTTTGTATAAAGATTCAAACTTCAAATTTGAAAAAACACATTGAAAATAATTTGCTTTAAATATTCTCAAATAATTTTAGTAAATTAGCTTGAACAAGTTTTTTCATAAATTTAAGTTTAAATTCTTTTAAATAGTCTTTTTCTATTTTATGATACTATATTATATTTACTTATATTCTTTGTCAAGTCCTTTCTTACTTTTCAATCTTTTACTATATAAATAAAATTGTACTTTTCTCTTAATAAAAGAAAAAACTAGTCATTTGCTCAAGTTTTACTTTGAGACTTTTTGACTAGTTTTATTATACATTTTGCCTACATCTTCCATTCTTACTTTGTAGGTTGCAACACCAAGGTTTTTTCATAAAAATTTGAGAAATATATTTTTTAGAGTCCTCCAACCGCTTATATTCCTAACTCATATGCTGTTTCTTCTGTTTCTCCATCTCCTGCTATTACCTTGACATCAGATTTTAGAGATATACAAGGACGAAAACCATTCCCACTGCCGCTGCTAATCGTGTAGCCCTCAGAATGTACATAGCACAAGTCGTAGCGACTCAAGTCACCACTGGTACTCACATAATGCACACCGAAATAGTAATCAGACGAATACGAACCTACAGCACGTGATGGTAGCCAATAAACCTCTTCTGTTGTCAATATATTAGCTGCCTGCATTGCCGTTTGGTCTACTGTATAGTTTGTATCTGTCCATTTTTGACATCCTGTATCTCTACTACTCCATCCACTTGGTAATGTCCATTCGTCTGGTATACTATATGTTCCTTCTACTTCTGTATTTTTTGCATTAAATGTTCCATCTGCTCCTATTGTTGGCACACTACCTACACATCTCCCATCTATTGCATATTGGCTATTTGTTGCATAGTATTCTGCTTTTTGGTTTAGTGTTGTTACCAAATTATTATAATCATTCATTGATGATTGAAAAGCAGATAAATCATTTGTACTAGCTGTTCCTAGTGTTACTTGATCTACATTTTTATCTGATATTATTTGCAATCCATATGTGTCATCATTATACAACACTCTAAAAGTTACTACTCCATTTTCTCCTATACTATCTATTCCAGTATCATATTTTACATAATCTCCTGGTTGTGCTACACCTGCTAATGTCTCATAATTTGTAGCAGGTGTATCTGGTGTATCTGTTCCACTGCTATTTCCTGTTCCATCTATTATATTATCTATCATATTTTCAAAGTCTGATAACCCTGCTAGTTCTCTATCCTGTGCTTCCATATAATTCTTTCCTGCCATCTCTGCTGTCCTAAATATCCCATTTTCTCCTAGTGTTAGATTTATTGTTACTCCCGC
>CALXRX010000059.1 GCA_944390975.1 uncultured Clostridia bacterium
TGGGTAGAAGCAGTATTTGTTCATGAAATTGCAGAAATGGAAAGTAACTTTAGAAGTAAAATGCATATTTTAACATTCTTAGAGCAAAATGAAATTCCAGGGTTACAAGGAGTTAACACAAGAAAACTTACAAAAATGTTAAGACAAGCAGGGACAATGAGAGGAAAAATTACAAATGATATATCTAATATAGATGATATAATAAAAGAAATAAAAAATCATAGAGTTTCAAACTTAGTAGAAACAGTTAGTTCAAAAGAAATATACACCTGTGGTAATGGCAAAACAAAAATTGCATTATTAGATTTTGGTGCAAAACAAAATATTATAAATTCTTTACTAGTTAGAGATTGTGAAGTTACTGTATTTCCACATGATACACATTACTCTAAACTCTTATCTGATGAATTTGAGGGAATTGTTCTTTCAAATGGACCAGGAAATCCAGAAGATTGTAAAATAGCAATACAAAATATTGCAAAACTATATGAATCTGATAAACCAATATTAGGGATATGTTTAGGCCATCAATTAATGGGGCTTGCAACAGGTGCAAAAACATATAAATTAAAATATGGTCATCGTGGGCCAAATCACCCAGTAAAAGACTTAAAAACAGGTAGAGTATGCATAACATCACAAAACCATGGATACGCAATTGAAGATTCAAGCATAAAACCTGAAATAGCTGAAATATCACATATAAATATTAATGATGGAACAGTAGAAGGATTAAGATATATTGGAAAAAATATAATGACTGTGCAGTACCATCCAGAAGCATGTCCTGGACCAGAAGATAGTAGTTATCTATTCGATGAATTTTTAGAAATTGTAAGAAAAAAATAATTAAAAAGGAGATAATAAAATGCCAAAAAATAAAGATATAAAAAAGGTATTGGTAATAGGCTCACGGACCAATTATAATTGGACAAGCAGCAGAATTTGATTATGCAGGTACACAAGCATGTAGAGAACTTAAAAAAGAAGGAATAGAAGTAGTTTTAGTAAATTCAAATCCAGCTACAATAATGACAGATAAAGATATGGCAGATAAAATATATATAGAGCCAATAACAAAAAAGACAGTAGAAAAAATTCTTGATATAGAAAAACCAGATAGTATTTTACCAAATTTAGGAGGACAAACAGGTTTAAATATTGCAATGGAATTATATGAAGATGGATTTTTAGCTTCAAGAGGTATTAAATTACTTGGAACAAGTCCAGAGGGAATAAAAAAAGCTGAAGATAGACAAGCCTTCAAAGATACAATGGAGGAAATTGGAGAGCCATGTATTGCAAGTAAAGTAGTAAATACATATGAAGATGCAGAAAACTTTGCCAAAGAAATAGGACTACCTGTTATTGTAAGGCCTGCTTATACACTAGGTGGAACAGGTGGAGGAATTGCTTATACAATGGAGGAATTAGAAGAAATTGCAAAAAGTGGACTTCATTTATCAAGAGTACACCAAGTATTAATAGAAAAATGTATCTCTGGTTGGAAAGAAATTGAATATGAAGTAATGAGAGATAAAAATGGAAGTTGTATTACAATATGCAATATGGAAAACATTGATCCAGTTGGAGTACATACAGGAGATAGTATAGTTGTAGCACCATCACAAACACTTGCAGATAAAGAATATCAAATGTTAAGAACATCAGCAATAAAAATCATATCTGCATTAAAAATAGAAGGAGGATGTAATGTACAATTTGCATTAAATCCTAATAGCTTCGAATATGCAGTAATAGAAGTAAATCCAAGAGTAAGCCGTTCATCAGCACTTGCATCAAAAGCTACAGGATATCCAATTGCTAAAGTAACAGCAAAAATTGCAATAGGATATACATTAGATGAGATAAAAAATGCAGTAACAGGTAAAACATATGCATGTTTTGAGCCAGTATTAGATTATGTTATTGTAAAAATACCAAAATGGCCATTTAAAAAATTCTTAACAGCATCAAGAGAACTTGGTACACAAATGAAAGCAACAGGAGAGGTAATGGCAATAGCACCTTCTATAGAGCAAGCCTTAATGAAAGCAATTAGATCATTGGAAGAAAATGTAGATAGTTTAATATTACCAAAATTACAAAACTTATCAGATGAAGAAATTTTACAAGATTTAAGAAGAGTGGATAATGAAAGAATTTGGGTAATTGCAGAAGCTTTAAGAAGAGGAGTTACAATTGATAAAATACATGAAATAACAACAATAGATAAATTTTTTATTAACAAAATACAAAGAATAGTTAGAATAGAAAAAAGACTAAAAACAGAAGAACTAACACAAGAGTTGTTAACAATTGCTAAAAAAATGGGATATACAGACAAGGTAATTTCAGAATTATGTGGAAAACCACAAGAAGAAATTAAAGAAATTAGAAAAGAAAATCATATAGTAGCAAACTTTAAAATGGTAGACACATGTGCAGCAGAATTTGATGCAACAACTCCATATTATTATTCAAGCTATGATGAAGACAATGAAGCATTAGAAGAAACAGGAAAAAAGAAAATAGTAGTTCTAGGCTCAGGGCCAATTAGAATCGGACAAGGAATAGAATTTGATTATTGTAGTGTTCATTGTGTATGGGCATTAAAGAAAAAAGGTTATGAAACAATTATTATAAACAACAATCCAGAAACAGTTAGTACAGATTTTGATATAGCTGACAAATTGTATTTTGAGCCATTAACACCAGAAGATGTAGAAAATATAATAAATGCAGAAAAACCATATGGTGCGATAGTGCAGTTTGGTGGTCAAACAGCTATAAAACTAACAAAAGCATTAACAGATATGGGAGTTAAGATATTAGGAACAAAAGAATGCGATATGGATAGAGCTGAAGATAGAGAACTATTTGATGAGGCACTAGAAAAATGTGGTATACCTAGACCAAAAGGAGGTACTGTATTTACAGCCGAAGAAGCTATACAAGTAGCAAATGATTTAAAATATCCAGTACTTGTAAGACCATCATATGTTTTAGGTGGACAAGGAATGGCTATAGCTTATGATGATAATGAAGTAAGAGAATTTATTTCTGAAATTAATAAAGTTGCACAAGAACATCCAATACTAGTTGATAAATATATGTTAGGAAAAGAAGTTGAAGTTGATGCAATATTTGATGGAGAAGATATTTTAATTCCAGGAATTATGGAACATCTTGAAAGAGCAGGAATTCATTCAGGAGATAGTATTTCAGTATACCCAACACAACATATAAATATTGAAAATCAAAAAACAATTATAGAATATACTAAAAAAATTGCAAAAGAATTAAATGTAATAGGTGTACTTAATATACAATTTATTATAAATAGAGGAAATGTGTATATTATAGAAGTAAATCCACGTTCAAGTAGAACAGTGCCATATATTAGTAAAGTAACAAATTTACCAGTAATAGATATAGCAACAAGAGTTATATTAGGAGAAAAATTAAAAGACATGAGTTATGGCACAGGAATATATAAAAAGAGTGATTACATAGCTGTAAAAATGCCTATTTTCTCATTTGAAAAAATAAAAAATGCAGATACAAGTTTAGGACCTGAAATGAAATCAACAGGCGAAGTTTTAGGGGTAGCAAAAGAGTTTTCAGAAGCTATTTTAAAAGCATTTATAGCAAGTGGAGTAAATATTCCAAACAAAGGAAATGTTTTAATTACAGTTAGGGACAAAGATAAAATAGAAATGCTACCAATAGCACAAAAATTATATAACTTAGGATTCAAAATTTATGCCACATCAGGAACTGCGAAATTCTTAAATGAAAATGGAGTTGAAAGTGAAACTGTTCAGAAAATTTGGGAGGGAGAAAACAGCATACCAGACTTAATTCAATCTGAAAAACTAAGTTTTATAATAAATACACCAACAAAAGGGAAGAATGAATCAAGAGATGGTTTCAAAATTAGAAGACTTGCAGTTGAAAGTAAAGTACCATGTTTTACAGCATTAGATACAGTTACAGCCTTATATGAAGCATTAGAAAAAGGACTAAAAGAAGAAGATTTAAACCCAATTGACATTGGAATAATTTAAGAAATATAATTATATATATATTAAAACTATTATAAATAAATGGAGGTTGCATATTTTGCAACCTCTAATATAACACACATAAGGAGACAGGAATGATATCATATAAACTAGAACAAAAAAATATTAAAAATTTGTATATACGAATTAAAGATAATACTGTAATTGTATCAGCACCAAAGAAAATGAAACAAAAAACTATAGATGAAATAGTTCAAAAGAAAAGCAAATGGATTAGTAATAAATTAAAAGAAGAAAAAGAACAATTAGAGGACAAATATAATAAAGAAGAATTTATAGAAATAATAAAAGAAAATGTAAATGACCTTACAAAACAAACAGGTCTTTACCCAAATAAAGTTAGGATAAGAGAAATAAAGTATGCTTGGGGAAGTTGTTCAAGTAAAAAGAATATTACAATTAATATGAAATTAATAAAATATGATAGAGAAATAATTAGATATGTAATATTGCATGAATTATGCCATATTAGATATATGAATCATTCTAAAGAATTTTGGGAATTAGTAAAAATGTATATGCCAAATTATAATGAAATAAGAAAAAAACTAAAATAATTTTTAAAGGAGGGGTATAA
>CALXRX010000060.1 GCA_944390975.1 uncultured Clostridia bacterium
AAGAGTTATACAAATAGATAAAGGTAACATCATAAGAGATGATAAAAAAGGTGGTTATGATAGTGAAATATAATGTTATTAGTTATTTGATAGGAGAAGGCTTTAGAAACATATTTAAAAATAAAAAATCAACAATTTCAGCTCTTACAGTTATGTGTTTATGCATGCTTGTATTTGGAATATTCTTTATAATTGGTGAAAATATAAATAATATTATGAATACCATTGAAGATGCACAAGGAATGAAAGTATTTTTCAAAACAGAAACATCTGAAGAAAGAATACAAGAAATTGGTGAGCAATTAAGAAATATAGAAGGAATAAATAGCATAGAGTATGTTTCAAAAGAACAAGGATTAAATGAAATAAAGGAAAGTTGGAAAGATAATGCTGATTTATTAGAAGGTATTGAATTTCAAAATATGCAAGCAGCATATAAAATAACATTATCAGACTTATCCATGAATATACAAGTTCAAGAAAACATAAAAAGCATAGTTGGAGATGACTTAGACGAAATTACAAGTAGTAATGATGAAATTGCTACATTAATGGCAATAGGAAGAGGAATAAGAATTTTTACATTTGGTCTATTAGTAATATTAGTAGGAATTTCATTAGTAATTATTGCTAATACAATAAAATTAACAGTACATGCAAGAAGAAAAGAAATATCTATTATGAAATATGTTGGAGCAACAAATAGTTTTATTAGATGGCCATTTATAGTAGAGGGTATTATAATAGGTATAGTAGCAGCATTAATAGCAATTTTAATTATAGGACTAGCCTATAATTCTTTAGTACCAAAATTATTAGAATCAGATGTTATTAAAACACTTGAAATTACATTTGTAAGTTTTTCAGATATGTTTAATTTAATTATAATTATATATCTTGCTTTAGGAATTGGAATTGGTGTTATAGGTAGTATGATGTCAATGAAAAAATATTTAGAAGTGTAAGGAGAGAAACATATGAAGAAAAAAATATTAATAAGTTTAATTTTATTTATTGTATGTTCTAGTATGACACTATGTTCTTTTGCAACATCGGTAACAGATTTAAAAAATCAAAAAGAAGAAGCAGAAAGTCAAAAACAAGAATTAGAAGCTCAACAAGATTTAGTACAAGAACAAAAAAGTGATGCTATGAAAAAAGTAGAAGAGTTAGATTCGCAAATTTCAGATAGTGAATCACAGTTAGACAGCTTAAATGAAAAAATAGAGGAACTAGAAAATTCTATTGCTCAGAAGGAAAAAGAATTAGAAGAAGCGGAAGCTAAACAAAAAGAGCAAGAAGAAACATTAGAAAAAAGAATAATAGCACAATATAAAACAGGTACAGTTTCATATTGGAGCATAATTCTAAATCCTAGTAGCTTTTTAGATTTCTTCTCAAATTTACATACATTTGAAAAAATAGCAAAACATGATGAAGAACTAATTGAATCACTTAAACAAGAAAAAGAAAAAATACAAGCAACAAAGGATGAATTAGCAACACAAAAAAGTGAAGTAAAAACAGCAAAGGCAGAAGCTGAAAAAGAAAATGTGAAATTGAAAAATGCAAAAGCAATAAAAAATAGCGAAGTTGAAAAATTATCAGATGAAGAAAAACAAATACAACAAAAAATAGATGAATTTAATTCTGCAATCAAAAAAGCTGAAACAGAAATTCAAAAAGCACTTGCTAATTCAAATGTTCAAAATTATCAAGGTAGTTTTTCAGGAACATTAAGTTGGCCATTATCAACAAGTTCATATGGATATAATATTATAACTTCAGGATATGGAAAAAGAGATCAACCAACAGCTGGAGCGTCTACTAACCATAAGGCTGTTGATATAGGTGTAAGATATCAACCAGTATATGCACCAGCAGATGGATATGTTGTAACAGCAGAAAGTGTTTCTGGATATGGTAATTTTATAATGATTAAACACTCAAATAGTTTATATACATGTTATGGACATTTATCTTCGTTTGAAGTTTCTGTAGGGCAAACTGTTAAAAGAGGGGAATTAATTGCAATATCAGGAAATACTGGTGTTTCAACGGGACCACACTTACATTTTGAAGTAAGACTAAATGGTACAAGTTCTTCAAGAGTTAACCCTTTGAATTATATAGATGATAGTGTATATTCAAAATTAATATTTAGATAAAAGTATATAAAAAGAAATTAGGACGTAAAGCAAAGAGCGTCCTAATTTCATATCTATTAAAACGTAAGAGGAAACAAAAGACTTTTAAACAAAGCCTAATATTATTTTGTGAAATTTTTATAAAAATATACTATAAAATTTTTTTTTATAGTATAATAATAAAAAATAAATTTATAGGAGGACAAAATGGAATATAAGAAAAGAAAAAATATATACAAAGTTATAATGTTAGTAGTATTAGTAGCGGTAATTACTTTTATTACAACAACACTATTTATGTATAAATACATTGGAGGAAACATCAGATATGTGCAGGTTTCATCTGATGATAGCAAAATTTCTAGTTCACTTTCAAGTATTAGAAAAATTATTGATAAAAAATTTTTAGGAGAAATTGATGAAGAAAATGTATTAAATGAAACAATTAAAGGCTATGTAAAAGGATTGGGAGATCCATATACAGAATATATGACAAAAGAAGAAATGGAAGAATTTAGCACAGATGTTATGGGAAATTTTACAGGTATTGGAATATATCTAACAAATGATATCGAAAGAAATGTAATTTTAATAATATCACCAATAAAAGATACACCAGCATATAAAGCAGGAATTTTACCAGGGGATATAATTACAAAAGTAGATGGTGTAAGTTATACAGGAGAACAATTAACAGAAGCATCAAACAAAATAAAGGGAGAAGTTGGAACAAAGGTAAAATTAGAAATTATAAGAAATGATGAAACAATAGAATTAGAAATTACAAGAGAAAATATAAAAATTAACCATGTAGAAAGTAAAATATTAGATAATGATATAGGATACATTGAATTTAATTCATTTGATGAAGGATGTAGCGATGAATTTAAAGAAAAAGTTGAAGAATTAAAAAGTAAAAATATAACTTCTCTAATTATAGATATAAGAAATAATGGAGGAGGACTAGTAGATGAAGCTATAAAAATAGCAGATTATATAGTACCAAAAGATGCTACATTGTTAATTACTACAGATAAAAATGGAGAAGAAGAAATAACAAAAGCTGAAATAGATCCAATAATAAATCTACCAATAGTAGTATTAACAAACGGAAGTTCAGCTAGTGCATCCGAAATATTAGCAGGTGCATTGAAAGATAATGGAAAAGCTACAATTGTAGGAGAAAAGACATATGGAAAAGGTGTTATACAAGAATTATTAACTTTAACAGATGGAAGCGGATTAAAAATAACTACAAGTGAATATTATACACCAAATAGAAACAAAATAAATGAAATAGGAATAGCACCAGATGTTGAAGTGAAACTAGATGAAGAAGTAGAAGACCAATTAACAATTGAAGAAGAAAAAGATAATCAATTACAAAAAGCAATAGAAGTATTAAAAAAATAACAATATAAAGGGTGAACTTTAAAAATTTAAAAAAGTTCACCCACATAAATTATATAGAATTAAAAAAATTTAAAAATCTAAGAATAAAATATGAAAAATGTTACTATTCAGTCTATTTTACTTTTTTAAAATTGATAGATAATAGTATATAAATATTTTGAACAGTCGCCATTCCCCACTTATGGCTCCTCATCGTTCTTCAATATTTATATACTATTATCTATCAATTAAGTACTTATAGTTTGAATTGTAACTGAAAAAGTAAAAAATTTAAAAAAATTGAAAAAATGTATTGACATATAATTCAAAATTTAGTATACTAAGCAATGTCGAAAAGAACAAGGTCGCTTAGCTCAGCTGGGAGAGCATCTGCCTTACAAGCAGGGGGTCATAGGTTCGAGCCCTATAGCGACCACC
>CALXRX010000061.1 GCA_944390975.1 uncultured Clostridia bacterium
AGTTCTTCATCTGTTGTACTATCTCCTCCTATTATTCCTCCTCCTTGATTATATATTTCATCTATTTTTATTTCATACCCTTCATCTGTTACTATTGTGTTTCCATCTTCTTGTAATTCTCCATAATTTCCTGCTATTTCTTCTAATTCTTCTTTTGTTAACCCTGTTCCTCCTTTTTCTAGTTCTTTATCTAATATTGCTAGTTGCATATCTTCTTTTATTGCTGCTATTTCCTGCGCTTCTTTTGCATTTACTGCTTGGGTTATTATTCCTCTATCTCCTAATGTTAGGCTCAAGGTTACTCCTGCTAGTATTAATAGTATTATTATTGTAATTACTAGTGAGATTAGTGTTATTCCTTTTGCTTGTTTTACTAGCTTTTTTCTTACTTCTTTTAAGTTACTATTTCTCTTTTCTTTTTTCATCTGTTCCTCCTAATTTTTCTATTTACATTTTTTATTTTCCTCACTCTAAAATATATATTTTAAATTTTTTAAAAACCCTGTAACCAACTAAACAAACTTCGTTTGAAGCGATTGCGATTTGGAGCAACCTGCATACTTTTCTTTTTAAATACAAAAAATGACGAAGTTCATTTTCCGTCATTTTATCTTTCTATACTTTTATTTTCAATAGTTTCGGTGCTTTTTAGTTATCACTTTTTTACATAATAACCATATATTTTTCTATTGCTATAAACTCTATATTATATAATTATACTTTTAATTACCATATTAAATAAACCCAAACGTTTTGGGCATAACCACTTCTAGCTGTAGCTGGATGGTAAACTGTAACTGTTGCTCCAGAAGTGCATTCCATTTTATATATATAAAATATAGGTCTACCATATGTAGTACTTTTAGACCACATATTTTTTGATTTCAATGTTGCTGTTGCTCCACTAAATCCAGTAAAAAAATCTGTCTTATCACTCATTTTTTGATAGTCAACTCCAGTTGCAATAAACAAAAAACTAGATGATGGTGCAGTGAAAGAAAATGAAGTTTGAGTTGCTGGTTGACTAGATGTAATAAGTTTTAAATTATTAATAACTGATGTTCTTCCTGCACTAACACCAGCATTATAACCATTGTTGTACCCTGTTTTATAATTTGTTGAATTTGCATTTGCTCTATTGTCAGCTGCTGTTACTCCTGCATTGTATCCATTAGTATAACTTGGTCTTGAGTCTAATGTTCCTCCACTATAGTATCCTGCTGGTACTGTATATGTTGTATTGCTTCCTGACCAATTTAAATTTCCTCTATTTGCCATTGTTCCTGTTATTTTGCTTCCATTTACCCATGCTGTATATCCACTTAGTATTTGCCCTGCTCCTGCTGTTGCTGAAGTTTGGCTTGCAAGTGTATTTGCTGTTACTTTTCCACTTCCATTATGGTATCCTGCTGGTATTGTATAACTTCCTCCTGCATTTAAGGTTTGGTTTATTGCTCCTTTGTTTGGCATTGTTCCTATTAGTCCTACACTACTTGAGTTTGAAAATGTCTTTCCCTCTAATACATCTGCTACTGTTGCATTTCCTGTTGATTGTTTATCTTTTAGGTCTGCTATCTGTGTGTTTAAATCATTTATTGTGTTTTGTTGTTGTTCTATTGTTTTATTTAAATTGTCTACTTGTTGTGTTAGATTGTTTACTTGTTCTTGTAATGCTGCACTATTTCCTTGTTCTTGTTCTATTTGGTTATTTAAATCTTCTATTGTTCCTTCTAATTCTGTTTTGGTATTGTTTAAGTCTTCTACTGTTTTTTCTAGTTCTTCTACTTTTTGTTGCAGTTCTGCTAGTTCTTCATCTGTTGCTGCATCTCCTCCTGTTATTCCTCCACCTTGATTATATATTTCATCTATTTTTATTTCATATCCTTCATCTGTTTTTATTGTGTTTCCATCTTCTTGTAGTTCCCCATAATTTCCTGCTATTTCTTCTAATTCTTTCTGTGTTAACCCTGTTCCTCCTTTTTCTAGTTCTTTATCTAATATTGCTAGTTGCATATCTTCTTTTATTGCTGCTATTTCCTGCGCTTCTTTTGCATTTACTGCTTGGGTTATTATTCCTCTATCTCCTAGAGTTAGACTTAATGTTACTCCTGCTAGTATTAGCAATATTATTATTGTAATTACTAGTGAAATTAGTGTTATTCCTTTTGCTTGTTTTACTAAATTCTCACTCATTTTCCTTTTTACCTTTATTTTATTTTTTCTTATTTCTTTTTTCATCCGTTCCTCCTATTTTTTTATTTTTATCATCAATCTAAAATATATATTTTGAAAATTTTTTAAAAACCAAATAAACGACCAAATGAGTTTTTAAGCGAGTGCAATTTGAAGCACAAAAAATGACGACAACTCTTTTTCGTCATTCTATCTTTCTATTATTCTATTTTCAATAGTTTTAGCACTTTTTAATTAGCACTTTTTTACATAAATTAATATTTTGTTCAATAATTTTTCTATCTTCCAAAGAAAGATGTTTATCATTGAATTTCATATAACCATTCCCAAGAAGTATCTATTTTTATTGTAATACATGAAATAATGGATTGAAATAAAAAATTTGACATATATTTAAACGATGTTATAATTATTATGACGTCAGGAAATGAAGTTTGCAAAAACAATATAAAAAGACTAGGAGCACTAATCCTAGTCTTTTCCTTTTAGTCCTCATTATCAAATTTATCTGTTTTCCTCCATAGTAGCCTATTTTCTAGATGAACTATTTATTGTAAAAATAACCCTCCAATATACTGCTCTAAGTAGATTGTTTACGTAAATTCGATAAACAGAGTCATTGTTATTAATCCATTTATATTTCGCAAATACATATTATATAAAAAATAATAATTCTTTATATAATACATATCAATATTATATAAGCTATGTTCCATAAATAGTATAATTCCATGTTCTTCCTTCTACTGCATCATGTCCTACTGTTATACTAACTGTGTTACCTGAAAATGTTACATAATCCATAGAGCCATCTAAATAAATATATGAGCCAGCACAAAATACAGTATGAAAACTTTTCTTTGAAGCTATCATTCCTCCAACATTGCTTCTATTACTATATGCTATAATTACATCTGGTGTAAAATCGCATGTTATTGATACCGTTCCCTTATCTGATGGGGTTGTAACAGTCCCAGTCTTTGTTTTCATCCCATAGGTTGTCTTTCCTGCACTAACACCTGCATTGTATGCATTAGATGTACTTATTGTTCCTCCACTGTAATATCCTGCTGGCACTGTATATGATGTTGAACTACTTGGATTCCAATTTAAATTCCCTCTATTGGGCATACTTCCTGTTATTTTGTTACCGTTTACCCACGCTGTATATCCACTTAATATATTTCCTGCTGCAGCTGTTGCTGATGTTTGACTTGAAAGTGAATTTGCCGTTACTTTTCCACTTCCATTATGGTATCCTGCTGGTATTGTATAACTTCCTCCTGCATTTAATGTTTGACTTACTGCTCCTCTATTTGTCATTGTTCCTGTTAGTCCTACTCCACTCGAGTTTGAAAATGTTTTCCCACTTAATACATCGGCTACTGTTGCATTTCCTGTTGCTTGCTTTTTCTGTAGTTCTGCTATTTGTGTGTTTAGGCTATTTATTGTGCTTTC
>CALXRX010000062.1 GCA_944390975.1 uncultured Clostridia bacterium
ATATAAATTCCTGTCATTAAGCGACAGAAGCCTATATTTTGAAAGTATTGAAAATTCAATTCCTGTCATTAAGCGACCGCAGCATCATTTCCGTGAACGTAGCATTAAACCATATAATAAATCATTTACTGTTATTTTATCTTTTGCTTTTAGTCCTAATCTTGATCCTCCTGTTCCTCCTGCTTTTTTTGATATTTCTACTGTGTCTGTTAAATTACTATTTTCTAAAACTATAATTGCTGTCATTATTTTTGTTGTTGAGGCCATTGCTCTTTTAGAATATCCATTTTTTTCATATAGTACCTTTTTTGCTCCCCTATCATATATTAGTACTGCTCTGGAATTTGTATTAGGAATGTTTTCCACATTTGTGGAAACATCAATAATGTCTTCTAAAATTTCTGAATCATTTATATCGTCTTCATCAAAGTCATCAGCTAGCACTATTGTTGCATTTGAAATAAGTATTAATATAATTACTATAATACTAACTATTTTTTTCATAATGTCCTCCGCACAACAATTTTTTACCTTTTTAAGTATATTTGATTTTATTAATTTTTATGATTTATTTTTATATTTTTTTAACTATATTGGTTAATGTTTAGACTATTTTACTCTTTAAAATTTAATAGGTAATAGTATATAAATATTGAGGAACGATTGGGAGCCATAAGTGGGGACCAATAGAAACTGTTAAAATGTGTAAACATTTTATACAGTTTCATTGGGGAATGGCGACTGTTCAAAATATTTATATACTATTACCTATTAATTAAATACTTATAGACTAAAGAGTAACCTATGTTCTAATTAAGGTGTTATAATATTTTCTACATATATATTGATATTTACATAAAATTGGTATATAATGGATATGTTGCAAGTAAACATTTCTTTATATTTAATGGAGGTATTCTAATGAAATCTTTAAAACATCTTGTAACTGTAGTTTTGGCTACAATATTATTGTTGGCCTTTGGTTGTACTGTTTTTGCGGTGGAAGCTGCCCCTATAGAATCCGGTGAGCAATCGCCTATTTATGGGTTAGATGCTTATATATGGCAATGTAATTTCGTAAATTTGCAGTCTCAGCCCACAAGCAGTTCAGAGTCACTTGCTCAAATCAAATGCGATGAGCATGTTACGGTTATTGACCAGACTGGAGAATGGTTTTTGGTCTCCTATAATGGTACTTCTGGCTATATATACTGGGAACATATTAATTTTTCAGAGCCTGAAATTGTTCCAGATGAAGACCTTATAGGAAATTCTATTATTCGCTATATATCCAGTGAAAACCGAGATTATAACATCGCTCTTGCATGTGATACTATTGATGGCACTATTATTAACCCTGGTGATGAGTTTGTTTGGAGTGAAATTATTGGTCAAACAACTACCCAAAAAGGTTATAAGGAAGCACCTGTTATTAAAAACAGAGTTACTGTGCCAGGTCTTGGTGGCGGAGTCTGCCAAGTTAGCACCACCATCTACAATGCTACGTTCGACACTGATATTGAGCCAAGAGATGTTCATGAGCATAGTATTGGCTGTGCATATGCTGAACACGATGCGACAGTGGCACATGGTTATAAGAATTTTATTTTTGAAAATCCTTATGACTTTCCAATACGGCTTGAAGCTTACAGTTATAAAGCTGTTTGCTTTGTAAACATTTACAAAGCTGAATAACCTTATTTAAAGCCGGTAGTAACTATTTTTATTTGTTACTGCCGGCTTTTTCATTTTATTTTATATAATTTAACTTATTTTACACTATATATTTTTTGAATCCTCCCATCTTATTTGGTATTATGCTAGTGTTCTTTCATTATGCCTGCTATATTCTTCATTAATTTCTTCCTCTAAATTATCAATTTTTTCTTGAAGTGTATCTCCTTGTGTGTTCTCTAATCTTTGCTTAAACCCTTCTACATCATTTATTTTACATCTTTTTGCAGCTTTCCTTATTAGTATTTCTGTATCATCTACTATTTTATCGTTATATGGATTATCATCTATATTTTCTAGTACTGTTTCTGTTTTTCCATCTTCTGTTCTTTGTTCTGCCCTTTCTATATTATCGCTTACTGATGTATTTCTCTTTTTTTCCATATATTCTTGTACATCAGTTTGTACAATTTTTTGATTTGTATTTTCTAAATTTACTGGTATACTTGTATATTTGTTTTCTGTTTCATCTCTTCTGTAATATTGTATTTCGGGTATTCCATAATCTCCTAAAGTTACTGTAAAACCCTCATTTGCTCTTCCTTCATTCTTTCCTTTTTCAATTCTTAGGATTGTCATAACTGTATCTTTTTTTACTTCTGAGCCATCATTGTTTACTTCTATAATTTCTTGTGATGGGTTAGTTCCTTCTGTTTGCTTTAAACTTTCTAATTCTATTTGATTTCCTTCGTTATCTATTCCAATAAATTTAAATTCGGTTTGATTTACTCTTCTTACTCTTACATCTACTATGCCTTTTTCTTTTACTTCTGGAACTAGGTCTTCAAATGTTTTTGTTTCTGTAATTTTATCTTTCATATTAATTTTAATGTCTTTAGGATTTGGTGTGTATTTTGCTACCTTTTCTTCATCTTGTTGTACTTCTTTTTCACTTTCATTTTCTTTGTTATTTGGTTTATCTTTTTGTAATTTCTCCAATTTTTCTAATGATACTGGTAATATTTTTTGCAATTGTATTAAGAATTCTTTTTCGTTTATTAATTCTTTATATTGAGGAGTAATTATTATTTGATTATCTTCTCCTATTGTAGCTATTGTTCCTTCGTTTGCTTTAAATTCAAGTTGTATTTCACCATTTACTTCTTTTTTTACTAAATATATTTCTTCTTCTCTTTCATTGCTTAAATCATCATCATTTTTTGATAAATTTATTTTTCCGTAAAAACTTATATCTAGTATTTTTTCTCCATCACCTAAATTTTTTTCTAAGTTTTCTTTGTACTTTCTTAATTGTTCTATTAATGGCTCCATAGTTCCTCCTTTTTTCTATACATTGAAAGATAATTCAAAGTTCGTGCCTGTTTTTAGCCTTATTATGAATGTTTTTTGTGCTGAATTAGTATTATTTTCATTGTTTAATGTTACTGTATAAGTATAATATGCATCTGCTTCATTTCCAAATGAGCCAAATGTTACATTGTTTTTACCTAATAAATTTTGTTTTGCATATTCTTCAAAACTAGCTTGTGTTTTAAAATAGTTATTTTTGAAGCTTTCTGCTAACATGTTATATGCTAATGTATAGTTTTCATCATTTATAACTTTTATGAATTTATCTATGCATAATGCAACCTTTTGATTTTCACTTGATGAGTTATATTTTTCTATATATTCTGGTAAGTCAATTGTGTATGTGTCTAATATTACGGAATAGTCCATTACAGATTTTTCTCTAAATATATAGTAATCATCATCTTGTGTTATACATACATATTGCTTGTATTCATCTTCTTGACTTACTTT
>CALXRX010000063.1 GCA_944390975.1 uncultured Clostridia bacterium
CGGTACACAAAGATGTATCAGAAAGACTAAAGAAGATTAACCCAGTATTAGCCTTGGAGGTAAGGAAAATATTAGATGAAAATAAAGCTGAAAGACATATTAGAGGACGGAATGGCAACAAAATTAAAATATAGTCATCAAAGAGATAATTTTGCAGGCTAAAAAAATAGAGAAAACTTAAATTAAAGTTTTCTCTATTTTTTAAAGTTTAGTTAAAAATATTGAATAAATAAAGAAAAAATGATACAATGTATATTAATTATGTAAAGATAGAGGTAAATATATGATTATAAAAAAAGAAAATTTAATAATTGAATTAGATGAGAATATTGCTGAATTAGAAAAAGAAATAGAACAATTAGAACAATTAAAAGAAAAAATTATAAATTCTCCAGTTTTTAAATTATTAGATGGAAAAACACAAATAATTGATGACAAAACAAGAAGAAATGTAAGATCAAGACAAAAACATAGTATCAACGTAGCAAATATATCTAAAACAATTATTAGAAGAATATATGATCTTTGTGCTACTGAATCAATATCAGCTACAAATCTATTTAAACTAAATAAAAAAAGAGCCGAATTATATGCTGAAATAACAGGTTTATCACATGATTTAGGACATACACCATTTGGACATACAGGAGAAGATGTAGTTAATAAATTTTTTCAATCAATTACAGACAAAAAAACAATAGAGAAAATAATTGAACATAGAAAAAAATACTTTGGAGAGGAATACGAAGAAAAACAAGGTCATGTAGAAGGCTTTGAAGGCAAATTAAGTTTTGAACATAACGAACAAAGTGCAACGGAATTTTATAAAATTGTTGATAATGAGGAATTTAGTAGAGTAGACAGGAAAAAAATAATAGATGGAATTTTGGCACATAGCATTAGTAGAGTTCCAGAACTACCAGAAGATTTAATAGCACAAATTATAAGACAAACAGATAAAATAGAATACATAAACAATGACCTTGAAGAATTTAAAATGTTATTAAAAGAGTCATCAGATGCTGAAGAAATGGCAAATTTGCATAATAGTACATTAGAGCAAAGAATTGAAAATTCTATACAAAGTATGGTAAGAGAAGCTATAGAAACAGGAAGAATTGATGATAATAATGAAGCATTATCCAAATTGAAGAATTTAAGACAAAAACATAAAAATATTATTTATTTTTTAGATAAAGATGGAAAAAGAAACTTATTAAAAGGAGATAATAAAGAAAGGCAACAGGCTATATATGAAAAAATTATAAAATTTTATTATCAAAATCCAGAAAGAATTCCAATAAAATCTAGAGCACTTACTAATCCAATAAACACTTCAAATTCTAAAGAAGCCACAATATCATTTGATAAAAGAGATGCAAATGATGAAACACTTCCAGAGTTAGTAATTAGGTATGTAAATACATTTACAAATAAAAAATGTATAAATAAATACTATAGTTTAGTGAAACAAAGAATTTTAAAAGGAAAAGGATATGGAATAGAGCCAGTTACGCCTGAAGAAATAGAAAAAAGGAAAATGGGACAAATACAACTACAAATTGAACAAATAAAAAAAGAAGAAATGGGTAAAGGAAATAAAGAAGTTACATATGAACACTATATACATATGTTAGAAATGAAATATCAAGGATTGTTAGAAGAATTAACTCCTGAAGGGATAGAAATTATGCAAAATAGTAAAAAAAGACATGAAAAAGAAAATGAAGAAGATAAAGTATTATGGGAAATGTTAAGGCAGGCAGATAAAAAGAGATTAGAAAATGCTATGGAACTTATAAGTAAAGACACATTAAGTAATATACCAAAAAGAATAGAAATGAAAGAAGAACAAAATGAAGATGATATTGTAATATAAAAAATTAATTATATAGTAAAATGGCGGATTAAACTCCGTCATTTTTCACCAATTTACAAAAATCGACATATTATAATATGTGGACTACTTGGAATGAGGTGAGTTTATGCATAAAATAAAAAAAGGTGATATTGTAGGAAGAATTTCTCATGGTAAAGATATTCTATTTACAGTTGAAAGAATAATAACTCAAGCAGATGGAAAGCAAATAGCCATTTTAAAAGGACTTATCATTCGCATTGAAGCAGATGCTGATATAGAAGATTTAGTATTAATAGAAAAACATCAAGTAGAAAGTAATATGCGCAGTCTAGAAAGTAAATTAGAAGATAGAATAAAAAGATGTGCAAAAACTAAAGTAAATAAAGAAAAAATATTTAATAGGAAATTACTCGGGAGGAGTCAGGAAGAAGAATATGGTAAGATATTACACTTAGATGGAGATAAAAGATATAGTGATAAATCCCTTAAATACTATAAAAAGTTAGGTTTAAATGTTATTGTAAGAAATGTTGCAGAAAATAGGCAAGAGTATGTAGTTATGGATTTATTAAATAGATATAATCCAGACATTTTAGTAATAACAGGGCATGACGGAATGATAAAAAACGGAACAGGATATAATGATATATATAATTACAGAAATTCTAGGTATTTTATTAATACAGTAAAAGAAGCAAAAAAATGGGTGAATAAAACTGGAAAAGATTTAGTTATATTTGCAGGAGCATGTCAAAGTTATTATGAAGCATTAGTTGCCGCTGGTGCAAATTTTGCATCTTCACCTGCAAGAGTGTTAATAGATTTCATGGATCCTTTAGTTGTTGCAGAAAAAGTAGCAACAACAGAAGATTATAAGTATATTACAATTAATGATATAGCAGATGAATTAAGAGATGGAACTAAAGGAATAAATGGAATTGGAGCAAGAGGAAAAAAAGTAAGTAGCAGACATAAGTAATTTATATTAAAAATACTTGTAAAAACCATAGTTTTACAAGTATTTTTAGAGTAAGTTATTAGTGTTAAAAGCAAATGTAATAATTTTGTAATATTAATGTTACAAAAAAGAAATATTACCATCTAAAGTGCTTAAAAACAAGGAAAAATCGATAATTACAAGCCTCTTTATTTTTTGACATCTTACTACACAAATGATATAATTACGACATAATTATGAAGTAGGTGGTAAAATGATTTATAA
>CALXRX010000064.1 GCA_944390975.1 uncultured Clostridia bacterium
TATTTATAAAAAATGCAATACTTTTTATAACAAAAAATGTCGAATTTTCTTGAAATGTCAGCTTTTTCCATAAATCCATTTTCGACATTTTTGGTAATTATTGTAAATATCGTGCTTGTTTTGCTATTAGATTTATTGGTATTAGTTAAGTTTCTTTTTTCGACAAACTATCAACAATTATACAAAAAAGACTAGCTTTTACTAGTCCTATTTTTATTTATTCTTATAAAACTTGTCCTTTTTCTATAACTTCCCAAATTTCTTCTTTATTATTTTTTATGTATTGTACACCACTAATTAATAATATTAAAATTATTATAATTAACAGCATCCACCATAAAAAATAATTATTTTTCAATGGATTTTTATTTTTTTCTCTATTATTTTTATAAAAGTTATTTAACCCAATTAATGTTGTAATTAGTATAAAAGCACAAAATGTCATAAATAATATAATATTGACCGTTCCTTGTATATTAGCAATCCCAGTTACCGCTGCTGACACTACACTAAATGAAGCTATAAAGCCAAGTATATTGTATATTAAATTATTACTTTGCTCTTCTGCTTTTGTTTGTTTATCTTCTAACTTTTGTTGGCTTTGAGCTATTTCATGACTTCTATTTACTAATGTCTGTATTTTTTCCTCTAGTTTATACGTTTCTATTCTTAAGGATAATTTATGGCAAACATAAATCAAGTTAACAAAATATTGGTCTCTATTTCCACAATAGATTTCATCATCCATGCAATTACTAATTAGGTCTTCTGTTGCAAAAATTAAGTTTTCTAAATCTTTTTTATTTTCTTTTGTAATTTCCACATCTTGATATGATATGATTTCATTATACTGTGATTTTATTGATTCTTTAAATTCTTCTACATTATTATCTTTTGTTTTGCCTTTTCTCTGAGGTTTTTTAGGAAGTGTTGGAATGGTAATTACAAAAGTATTATTATTTTCCAAAAATGTCTTTAAACCATTCCTTAGTTTCTTGCTTGTTTATATATGTATTTGCTCCATATCCAACCTTTTCTCCATTCGCTTTCCAAACTTTACTCCATGGTGAATCATCCATATGTGTTATTTGAACTAAAACCATTGCAGGAACTTCTTTAAAGACCTCAAATATGTTATTTAGCAATTTCTTTTTATCTTCTGATATTTTTTCTCCATCACTTTTATTCTTTTCTGTTAATTCAATTGCACTGTTCCCAAATTTTCTAAATTCTTTATACAATGGTATAGAAACTGGTCCAAATGCCCATGCATTAAAATTACAATCATATAATTTGTCTACTTCTGGATGTATATTCAAATAATATGCTTCAAAAAAGTACATGAGTTTTTGAATTTGCATATTAGTAACTTGCTTTTTTTCTTCATTAAATTTGTTTATTAAATAATATGCATCATATATGATATTATTTTCAAGCATTTTGACCACCTCTCTTCCTATTCCTCACTTGTATTATATTACATCCTTTTTAAATTTGCAACACTGGTTAATACTAAAAAATCAACGTACGATAATTGATTTTAAGACGATTTATTTATTAATATACTTGTATATCTTGATTTTAGTGTTTTTAGAGATTTTTTAATTTTTTTGATAAAATTTGAAATAACCATTTATATACTCGTACGAGCATTGTGTAATATAATTTGTAAGGAGGATTAATATGTTAGTATTAATAAAAAATGTATTTTCTCGTCTGGTACACAAGAAAACACAACACGTAGCTATAAAATTTACTAATGACTTTTATTACAGCTTCAAAAATTAGTATTGAGAAATGTCAATCTCTCTTGACTATAAATATTATATATGATAAAAATAAAAAATCAAGTGAGGTGATTTTATGGCTCGAAATATAAAAAAGGAAAAAGAATGGGCTAAAACTAAGTATACTAGAATATTAGCTGATGTTGATAAACAGCTTGGAGATGAATTAAAGGCAAAGCTTAAAATTGAAGGTAGGTCTATCGCTAGCTGGATTACAGATAATGCAAAAAAATACTTGAAAAAAAATTAAAGAATTAAAAAAAGCAAAATAGTATAATTTAAAAAAATATTTTTTCTCATACGTGTTTTTAATGAAAAGTAGATATCATGCACATATTGAATATGCAAAAAGAAAAGAATTTATAAAAATAGTTTTCGATTCAAATAAAAAAACTAGAAATAAATTTCATGAAGCTTGTAAAACTAATAATACAAATGCTACAAAAGTATTAAAAGATTTTGTTAACAACTATATAAAAGAAAATGAAAAAAATAAGCCAGAATAGCTTTATACTACTCTGACTTTTATTTTACTTAAATAGTTTTTCAAAGGTGTTTTTTCCTACTATACCATCAACTGCTATTCCATTTTCAGTTTGGAATTTTCTTACTGCTGATGTTGTTCCTTTTCCAAATATTCCTTCTACTCCATTTGTATTATATCCTTTACAATATAACATTGCTTGTATTAGATATGTTATATTTCCTTTTGCTCCCTGCCTTACATTTATACATGCTTCTTTTGTTTTTGTTCCAAATATTCCATCTACATTTAAACCCTTTTTAAATTGATTATTTAATTCTGTTTGAAGTCCTTTTACTAATCCTGCTTTTGTTTTAGGGCCATAATATCCATCTTCTTCTATTCCTATATTATATTTTTCGTTTAAACTATGCTGTATTTCTTTTATATTCTCATCTCCTGTAAATGTTTGAACAGGTTGTTCTATATTTGGTTTTTGTGTTTGTTCTGTTTCAATGTCTTCATACATTATATTCATATCTACTCTTCCTGTTATTCCTTCTACATATCCATTTGAAGTGTATTGCCATATTTCATGCTTTCCTGCATACTT